>JAGAUC010000159.1 GCA_017621015.1 Clostridia bacterium
CCACTCTAAGCAGTTCATCAAAAGAATGGCGATCTTATCTCCCTTTTTGACGCCTCTGGACAGAAGAAGATTGGCAAAACGATTGGCCTTTTGATCAAACTCCTTCCACGTCATTTCGCTTCGAAGTGAGTCCACAGTTCCGCGTTCAATCAGTGAATAATCCTTCCAAGTAACTCGGTTTTTAGCTCCATCATCATTGGGAATTACCTCCACAAGCGCAACATCATCGGGAAATTCGACTGCATTTTTTGTCAGTATGTCGGTAATCGGCATAATCTGTCTCCTTTATGGGTGTTAATAATATATGTTTAGAATAAAAGACAAAACGTCCTCTGCATTCCGGAAAATACAGAGGACGAATATATCCGTGTTGCCACCTCAATTTACAATAGTCTCACAACTACTGCCTTAGTGGGTACTTACATACCCTGCGCGATCACGGGCGCTACCGTCACAGCCTACTTAAATTGTTCGGTGTGAAGCTCACGGAATGTATTCAGGAAAGCGCTGTACCGTCTTCCACCACCCGACGGCTCTCTGTTTACCTGCATCTCAACCCTACTTGCTTCCGGTCATAGCCTTTTGAATTTTAATTTGTAATATTATATCATATTATGTGGATTTTGTCAACCAAAACTTTAAACCGAATGATAGAGCTTTTTGACCTGATATCTCGGCTCACAGGTGATGTTGACACCCAGCTTCTTGAAGGTCTTGGCATCCGTTTGCGCCAAGATAACCGAGGAATGTGCCTCACAGCCGGCAAGTTTATTAAGCTGCTCCATTGCCGTTTAGCCATTGGAGACATCACTGCACTGACCGCCAGCGCGATCAAAACCTCATCGGTATGAAGACGGGGGTTGTGATTACCCAAGTAATCTACCTTGAGGCGCTGAACGGGTACAATGACCGAGGGAGAGATCAATTCGATCTCATCGTCAATGCCGCCCAGCTTTTTCAATGCGTTCAACAAAACCGCCGCCGAAGCACCGAGAAGCGAAGAGGTCTTTCCGGTCACGATGCTTCCGTCCGGGAGCTCGATGGCGGCCGCCGGAGCACCGGTGTCCTCTGCCTTCTTGTTGGCTCTCTCCACCACGGGTCGGTCCTCAGAAGAAAGACCGGATTGATTCATCAGCAGATCCAGCTTTTTGAGAGCCTCCGAATTTTCCATAGCTTCACGCTGCTCGCAAAGAGCCGCGTAATATCTGCGGATGATCTCCTGTCTGGATGCCTCCCGCACGACCTCGTCGTCCACGATACAATTGCCCACCATATTCACGCCCATATCCGTGGGCGATTTGTAGGGCGATTTGCCGTAGATCTTCTTGAACATTGCATCCACCACGGGGAAAATATCCACGTCACGGTTGTAGTTGACCGAGATTTCGTTATACGCCTCCAGATGGAAGGGGTTGATCATGTTTACATCGTTAAGATCTGCCGTGGCCGCCTCATACGCAACGTTGACCGGGTGCTTGAGCGGAAGATTCCAAACGGGAAAGGTCTCAAACTTGGCATAGCCGGCCTTTACGCCGCGAAGGTTTTCGTGATAAAGCTGAGAAAGACAAACGGCCATTTTTCCGCTTCCGGGGCCGGGGGCTGTAACGATGACCAACTGTTTTTCGGTCTCAATAAAATCGTTTTTACCGTATCCCTCGTCGCTCACAATATGCTCTATATCCTAAGGATAGCCCGCAATGGTATAATGACGATAGACCTTAACGCCAAGCTTTTCCAGCTTTTGCTCAAAGGATGCGGCCGCCGCCTGACCGGAAAAGCGCGTAAGAACCACGCTTCCCACATAAAGTCCGACTTGACGGAAGGCATCGATCAAGCGAAGCACGTCCTGCTCATCGGTAATGCCAAGGTCACCTCTGACCTTGTTCTTTTCAATATCGGAGGCGTTGATCGTAATGACGATCTCCGCCGCATCCTTCAGCTGAAGCAACATCTGGAGCTTACTGTCGGGACGGAAGCCGGGAAGTACACGCGAAGCATGGAAATCGTCAAACAGCTTTCCTCCAAATTCCAAATAGAGCTTACCGCCAAACTGGGCAATTCTCTCACGGATATGCTGAGACTGCAGCGCAAGATATTTATCGTTGTCAAATCCGATCTTTCCCATTTTCTTCACCTTCCCTTTCACAGATGCCTATCTAAAAATCAAACTGCTAAAATTATACCACAGTTCAAACTTTTTTTCAACACCATTTTTCACTTTTCTTGATTTTGTTCCAAAGAAAAACAGACCGCCAAAAAAGCGATCCGTTTTTTCGGGTTTTAATCCACGTCCTCGGTGATTTCCTCCGGTGGTGTTTCCAAAAGTGTGGGATTTTCCACAAGGCGCTTAATGCATTTGAGTGCCGACGCGTAATAGTATCCGTCGCAAACACGCTCGTCCATTACCACCTTGATGTCGATAAACTTTCTCTTCTTTACATTTCCTTCCTTGTCAAGCGACACCGTGCTTCTTTTGGCGCCGTATGAAATAAAAATGGGAAGATTTCCGAAATCGTAAATGTGGTGATAGATAGGCTTGATGCCGAGCGAGCCCATGCTGGTAATGATCATCGAGCCGTGGAAGGGGCTGAGCTCCAGGATCTTTTTCGGAAGCAAGCCGAAATAATCCAGGAAGTTCAGAAATTTAACCGTCCAACGACACAGAAGACCGGGAATGAGCAAAAGCAAGCGGTTAAGCTTGTCAAAGGAGTTTACACCATCCTCCTGCTTGTTTGCCTGAACGACCGCATCAAACTTGCGGTACACATCGTCGATGGTATCGTAAGGGGTGAAATGCACCTTGATGCAGGTGTCGGGCGAGGACAGCTTCATGCTTCTCTTGATGGTCATGACCACGCTGATATCGTCGCCGCGGCTGTAGATCTTTTGTCCGCTGACAAAGCGATGGATCGCCGGGCGCATCGACACCGTACGAATGTAGGCGGCAATGATGATATGCAAAAAGCTGAAGTCGGTCATGCCCTCCTTTACCTTAGTACGGCAAAAGGATTCGATATTCGTGATCTCAAAGCAATCGGTATAATAGTTGAGTGCATCACTTCGCTTGGGCATGATATACGGCATAAAGCGAAGCATGGGAGGAATGGTACGAAGTTTTCTTCCGTCGGGACGGTCGCCCAGACGGCGGCGTCTCTTCTTGGGCTTCGGGGGCGTGTTCATTGGTGCTTGCTCCTCGTTGAGCACGTCTTCTTGCACGATGGTGTTTTGGGCCATACGGTATCCTCTCTTTACATTGATACATTGATTATACTATAGACCCAACAAAATTGTCAAGCAACTTTGAGGAAATTATTGATTTTTCCAAGATTTTGTGTTAACATAATAGTATCTGAGAAATGAGGTAAAAATATGAAGCATGTAGACATATATACCGACGGCGCGTGTCGCGGAAACCCCGGAAAGGGGGGGTTTGGTGCCATTCTGGTCTATGAGGGGCATGAAAAGGAGATCAGCGGCGGCGAGAGGGAGAC
>JAGAUC010000160.1 GCA_017621015.1 Clostridia bacterium
ATAGAAGCCGTCCTCATCGCGCCAGGCGGTGTCGCCGGTGTGGTAGAAGCCGTCGTGCCAAACCTCGGCAGTCTTTTCGGGATCGCCGTAGTAGCCGGTGAACAGGCCGCAGGGAGCGCCATCACGAACGTCGATAACGATCTCGCCGGTCTCACCGTCGGGAACGGGATTGCCGTCGGCATCCACAAGGCTGACCTTGTAAATGGGAGCGGGCTTGCCCATCGAGCCGATCTTATGCGAAGCACCGCGCATATTGCCGATGATCATGGTGCTCTCGGTCTGACCGAAGCCCTCAAGGATCTGCAGGCCCGTTGCCTTTTCAAACTGGCGGTAGACCTCGGGATTGAGTGCCTCGCCGGCCGTGGTCATATGGCGGACCGAGGAAAGGTCATATTTGGAAATGTCCTGCTTGACCATCATGCGAAGCATGGTAGGCGGTGCGCAGAACGTGGTGATCTGGTACTTGGCAAAGAGGGGAAGAATGTCGGCGGCGTCAAAGCGGTCGAAATCGTAAACGAAGATCGGTGCCTCACACAGCCACTGACCGTAAAGCTTACCCCACATGGACTTTGCCCAGCCGGTGTCGGAAATGGTGAAGTGAAGTCCGTCGGGGTCCACGTTGTGCCAGTATTTGGCGGTGTGGAAGTGACCGAGCGGATATTTGTGATTGTGTGCCGCGATCTTGGGATAGCCCGACGTGCCCGAGGTGAAGAACATCAAGAGCAGATCGTCGCCGCCGGGGGCGTCCTTAGTGCGGTTGAAGTGCGTGCTGTAAAGCGTATATTCCTCGTCGAAATTGCGCCATCCCTCGCGCTCACCGCCAACGAGAATGCGGTGCTCCAGCGTGGGAATATCCCTTGCCGCGTTTTCAACCTGCGCGGCGGTGTCGCCGTCTGCCGTGCGGACGATCGCGCGGATGCCCGCACTGCGGAAGCGGTACTCAAAATCGTGCTCCTGAAGCTGATTGGGGGCAGGGATCGCGATCGCGCCCAGCTTGTTCAGACCCAGCATCGCAAACCAGAACTGGTAGTGACGCTTGAGAACCAGCATGACCTTGTCGCCCTTCTTGATGCCCAAGGACTTGAAGTAGTTGGCGCACTGTGCCGAGGCCTTCTTGATATCGAGGAAGGTAAAGCGGCGCTCGGTGTGGTCCTTCGAAATGTGGAGCATGGCCAGCTTGTCTGGCTCACGATCAGCCAGCGCATCCACAAGGTCAAAGGCAAAGTTGAAGTTTTCGGTATTCTTAAAGGTGATCGACGTGGGCGTGCCCTTGTCGTTCTTGGTAACGTCGATGTATTTTTTGTAGATTCTGTCCTTGGTATCGTGCTTGATCTCGCTTGTGCTCGCAATTGCCTTGGGCGTGGCCAGCTCGGGAATGGGCTCGCCCGTGGGGTTGAGGACGATGGCGTAGAATACACAGTCCTTGCCGCCGACGGCGATCATACCGTGCGGCGTTTCACTGTTGTAGTACATGCTGTCGCCGGGGCCGAGCACCTCCTTGTGGTCGCCCACCTGCACCATCAGCTGTCCTTCAATGACGATGTCGCACTACTGACCTGCGTGCGAGGTCAGCTCGATGTCGCGGTGCTGCGCCTCCTCATCGTAAACGCTTCGCACGTAAAGCGGCTCGGCAATACGGTTTTGGAAGGCGTAAGCCAGGTTATAATAGGTCATACCGTGTGCCTGCGCGATATGCTGACCGTTGCCCGCACGCGTTACGGTGTACGAGCGAAGGTTGGGGCTGTAGCCCTCGATGATGTCGGTGACGTTGACGCCGAACACCAGCGCACAACGATAGATGAAGGTAAAGTTCAGATCGCTCTTTCCGCTTTCGCAGTCGGCGTACTCCGTGGGGGAAACGCCGGTCTTGGCTGCCATATCCTCAAGGGAAATGCCCTCGATCTCGCGAAGCTCGCGGATACGCGCCGCCATTTCTTGGATCTTAAAATCCAGTCCGGTAATCTTTTGCATATGCTCCTACCTTTCGTGGGACGAAAAAACACTCGTCCCAAAGCAAAATGACTTTGAGACGAGTGTAAAATACAACACCCGCGGTACCACTCAAATTGCGGAGAACCGCCACTCTTGGAATCCATCAATTCCTATGCCTTTACGCAGCAATCACGGAGAGGGTCTACGGCAAACGCTTTCTTCCTCTCGGCTCGGAAGCTACAAACAACGGGTTTCGCCACGGTGGCTTGCACCAACCGCCACTTCTCTTGATGGTTACTTTACCGTGTCCTCTTCGTCAACGCCTTTCAATATGCAAATATTTTATCATAAAATGAGGGCTTTGTCAAGCATTTCTTTGGACTTTTTTAAATTAAAGCTTATTTCTCTGGATCTTTCCGCTGATGGTCTTGGGAAGCTCGTCGCGGAATACCACGATACGGGGGTACTTATACGGCGCGGTATTCTTCTTGACGTAGTCCTGGATCTCCTTCTTGAG
>JAGAUC010000161.1 GCA_017621015.1 Clostridia bacterium
CCGCCGGAGGCACGTTCCCCCACCGATAAATCAAAATTTGGAGCCACGTGTTAAAAAACGATGCGCTCGACCGAGGTCACACGCTTTTTTTCGGTATCGTATTCGAAGATGGCGCCGTTTCCGACGACAGTGCCCTCTGCCATTTGGAATTTTTGCGGCATCTTGGTAAGAAATTTGCGAATCACGCACTCCCTCTCGGTGCCGAGAATGCCGTCCGCAGGGCCCGTCATGCCGAGGTCGGTGATGTAGCCCGTTCCCTTCGGCAATATCTTCTCATCCGCCGTTTGCACGTGGGTGTGCGTACCGAAAACAATGTCGATCCGACCGTCAAAATAATAGCCCATGGCCAGCTTTTCCGAGGTGGCCTCGGCGTGAAAGTCCAAAATCGAGAGATCATAATTTCCCTTTTCACGCTCCAGGATGCGATCCACCGCCTCAAAGGGGCTGTTCAGCGGCTCCATATACACACAGCCCGATGCGTTGATGCCAAGCACGCGCCAGCCGTTCACGTTTAAGATGGTATACCCGTTCCCGGGGTTGCCCGAGGGGTAGTTGCAGGGGCGAATGATCTCTCCCGAGCTTTCCAGAAAGGCGCCGATGTCCTTGCGGTTCCACACGTGGTTGCCAAGCGTGATCAGGTCCACGCCATACGATAGCAGAGCCTTTGCCTCGTCCGCGCCGATCCCGTGGATCTCGCAGACGTTTTCGACGTTTGCCACCACAAGGTCGATGTTTCTCTCACAGCGCAGGCTCCAAAGCCGCTCCTTTACATATTACAGCGCCGCAAGACCGACGATATCTCCGATTGCTAAAATTTTCATATATTTTCCCTTTCCGGATTGGTTTCTCGCTCCATTTTATCACATTCTGCCGGCTTATGCAAGACGTATCCACAGAAATTTCGTCGAAAATCTTGACAAACGCGACAAAATGCGGTATAATAATATTTGTGTGTTATATGCCCAGTAATTTTTGGAGGACAAAAACATGTTTGAAAAACTGAAACAGCTTCTCGTTGATGAGCTTTCCATTGACGAAGGTGACATCACGCTGGAGGCGGAGCTTTCCGGTGACCTCGGAATCAACTCCATCGAGCTTGCCGACCTGGTTATGCTTTGCGAGGACAGATTCGGAATCGAGATCAACGATGAGGATCTTCACAAGCTCGTTACCGTTGGTGACGTTGTAGAGTATCTCGAAAGCCTGTAATTCATCACATAAAAAATCTTCCGACGCCCTTTTTGGGATCGGAAGATTTTTTTATTTTGTCAGAAGTCTTGCAATCAGCGTACGCTTTACCTTCATTGCGCCCTTGGGGCAAAATTCCTGACAACAGAAGCAACGGATGCAGGCCTCGCGGTCGATCCTCGGCTTGCCCTTGTCCATCACGATGGCCTTGGCCGGGCAGATCTTAAGACAGACCTCACAGCCCACGCACTCACTCTTTTTCACCTGCGGCTTGGAGCGAAGTGCCGAAGCAATAAAGAGACGGCTGAGCTTTCCAAAAAATTTCTCGGAGCCCTTCTGAAATTCGATGCTGCTGTGCGCGGGAATGTTCTTGAAATCCGGAACCAAGAAATTCTTTGGTTCTCCGTAAACCGAAAGCTCCGAGGCGTCGCCCGGGATCAGCTCTCTCTCGTACGCCGCCTCAAGGGTGGGCACGTCAGCCTTGGTAAGCCCCACAAGTGAGGCCGCCACAAGGTCGAGCTTATGCGGCGAAGCCGAGGCCAGAAGCGCCCCCACCTCTTTGGGTGTTCCCATCGTGGGGCCGTTGCCCTCCATCGCGACGACGGCGTCGCAAAGGCACAGGCGGATCTTAAAGAAGCTATCCAGATCCACCAGCATTCGGGCAAAATCGTCGTGCTTCGGGAAGAGATAGTGATACTCCGGCTTCATGACACCGGGAATCGCGCCAAACATATTCTTGGCCGCGCCCGACATTCCCATCATGCCGTGGGTCTTGAGCTTGCAAAAGTCGATAATGGCATCCGCCTTATCCAGGTACGCGGTGTAGGTGAAGCTGTGAAGCACCTTCCCCTCGGGGTAGGTTGCTTCCTTTTGCGAGAAATCGTCGTTGAGCTTCGCGCCCAGCTTTTCCAGCTCACGCAAACCCGTCACCTTATAGACATAACTTAGGTAAGTCGCGTTGTAAAGCCCACCGGGGCTGTCCCCGACAATGACCTCGCCCGCGCCCCTCTCCAGCAGGAGCCTCACCAGCTCCCCAAGCATCGTGGGGTGCGTGGTGGCGGCGGTATCGGGGGCCATCGGTGCCACAAGATTGGTCTAGATGGCAACTGTCATTCCCTTTTCCAGAGAATCTAGGCCGCCGATGGCG
>JAGAUC010000162.1 GCA_017621015.1 Clostridia bacterium
CCCTCTCGGAGGGAGGCTTGGTTTGCGCGCCACCTTCGTTCCAGCGTAGCCAGACCGACAAACTTCAATTTAAGAATATAAGAAAAGGTCATTCAAGGCACGGAGTGCCTCGGCGGCAAAGGGCTTTGCGCCGACGACGAGGAGTGGTGTCTCCTTGGGGAGAGGATCCTTTTTGATCGTACGGCGGAGCGTGCCGGGCTCAAGCTCGCGAAGCATGGCAACGCGGTCGCCAAGGATACGGCGGACGGGCTCGGCAAGCCTCGGCTCTGTCCACACGGTAAGTGGCTCACCAAAAAGGGAAGGAAGCTTGCCCAGCGAGTCGGCCAGTGCGCGGAGACGGAAGGGGGTGTCTGCGGCATCGATCAGCCGGGTGGGCGAGAGCGAGAACAAGCGAAAGCCGAGCGCCGAGGGCGGTGTTGCCAGCGCGTGCTCAAGATCGTTTTCGGTCAGGCGGAAGCCTTGTCGAACGAGGGCGTGATAGGCCTCGATCACCGCCAGTGCGTTATCTCGTTGATAGTGCGCGAGGGTGGGAAGGGAATAGGCGGCCCCACGATAGGAAAAGTGGAGCTTGCCGTTTTGTATCGCCGCTTCACCGACATCCTTTTTGGTTGGAAAGCTGAGACGGCAATGTGTTTGCGCGGCGCGCTCGGTCAAAAGGCGGTAGACGCTCGGATCCTGTGGGGCAGAAACCAGGTCGCCGGCCGTGTCGATCAGTGGAATAAGCGCGGGAGCCAGCTCGCCCGAGGTGCTTGTCAAAAGGCAGAGCTTGGACGGTGGAAGTGCCGATGTGGCAGAAAGATGCTGGTTTTTGGGAAGAATAAGGATGATCGTGCGACAGCCCTCGTTTGAAAAGTGCACAAGAGCGGCAGTCAGCAGCATCTCCCCATAGGTGGGGGCCTCAAGTCCGATCTCACGGGCGGCGTTCCACGCGGCGGTGACTGCTTTGGCAAACATCTCGTGTGAGGGAGGCTCATTCTCTATGCGAATCGCGAGGCGTGGCTCACTTTGCGGCGTAAGCGAAAGCACACCTGTGCGAATTCCGCCACTCGCCATCAGCGCGGCAACAAGAGAAGAGGCGCTGCTTTTGCCCGCCTCTCCGAGAATTTTTATGACCGAAATGCTTTTATGCACGTCACCGATCTGTGAGAGAAGGCGGCGTGCTCGCTCGGCCGTGCCGGGCATCTCGGTGCGCGGCAGGCCTATGAGATATTTTGTGGCGTGTGTTTCGTTCACGTTGTATCTCCTGCGCTTGATTTATTGACCTAACAAAAAGGCGCGTGCCGCCTCGTACTCACGGCGGGCCTTAGCTTCGGCCTGGGGGCTGGGTTTCTTCCTGAGTGCGCGAAGAAGAACGTTCTTTGGCGTCTCCTCGGGGTCGATCAGCTCGAGCGCGCACACGCTGTAGCCGTTTGCCTCCAGAAGCTTGAGGCGAAGCGCGTCGGTGGCGGCGTCGCACAGCTTTTGGCGGAGCATCGAGTGCTCGGTAACAAAAGCCAGAGGTGCGCAATTTATGGTGTGGTTGAGCTCGTGGTGACAGCAGGGGGTAGACAAAATGACCTTGGCCTTCCATTCCATGGCCTTGGCCAATACGACGTCGGTTGCGGTGTCGCAGGCGTGAAGCGAAATGACCAGGGAGGGCAGTGTGGGCGGCGTGAAATCCGTAATGTCGGCACACAGGAAATGAAGCCCCGTAAAGCCCAGCATCTCTGCCGCGTCGGCACAATATTCGATCACGTCGCGCTTGAGGTCCACGCAGTACATCTCGGTCGGGCGACCGAGGATGACCGAGAAATAGTGATACGCGGCAAAGGAGAGATAGCTTTTTCCGCAGCAGAGGTCGGCTACATGAAGCGCGCCGTCCCCGTCAAGCTCGGGAAGAACGTCGCGGATGTGCTCAAGAAAGCGGTTGATCTGGCGGAATTTGGAGCGCTTACGGTCAAGCACGCGTCCGTTTGCGTCGCTGACACCGAGCAGCTTCAAAAAGGGCTCGGCGCCGCTTAGGATGTGCGTTTTTTCGTTGTTATTGCCACGTGCGGCCAGCTTTTCGGTCTCGCCCGAGGACAGCTTGGTCAAAAGCGGCTTGGCCCCGAGAAGCGTCTCAGTGCCCGATTTGGAGCGCTTCAGCTCACAGTCGCCTGCTGTGGTCAGCAGGTTGATCTGCAGGTAGGACGAAAGCAACGCCTCCAGCGTTGCGGTGTCATCGGGGGCGATGTTTTGGTGAACCGCCTTATTATCGGTCAAAAAGCTTTCGGCCTGAAGCATAAGCTTGCCGCCGATCACGCGCGGGGTGAGCACGGTCTTTTGTACCGTTTTGTCCAGCGGTCTCGAAAGGACCGCCTTTTTTAGCGCCTGCTTTTCGGCGCAGTCCTTCAAAAGCGAGAGCAAGGTCTCCATCGAGGAAGCGGTGTTTTCGGTGTTTTTCATGTTTCGTCGGTATCCTTTTTGATCTCGGTTTTTTGCTTTTTGGAAAAGGAAAGCTTGGATTCCTTGCCGGCCAGTAGACGTCCAATATTGGCCCTGTGCATAAAGACTACAAGCAGAGCAATAGCAACGGCGGCAAGGTTAAACCATCCGGTCTCCTCACCGGTGTAAAGCGAGTGCGAAAAGACCGGGAAAAGAAGCGCGCAGATGATCGAGCCGAGCGAAATGAATTTGGTGCCCGCCACGATCACCACGAAGGCAAACAGAAGGATCAAAAAGACGATGGGCCTTGTGATGAGAATGACCATCGCGAAGGTGGCAACGCCCTTGCCGCCCTTAAAGCGGTAAAAGCAGGGAAAGCAATGGCCGAGAATGACAAAGAGAGCCGAGAGGGCAATGCCGTCAACGGGGGCGAGTGCACGCGGGTTGAGCATCAGCGCGCCGAAGACCACCGCCAGCGCGCCCTTGAGCATATCGCAAACCAGCGTGATCGCGGCAAAGCGCTTGCCGTAGGTGCGGAGCATATTGGTGGTGCCCGCGTTTCCGCTTCCGTAGTCGCGGATGTCCTCATGGAAGAAAAGCTTGGATAAGATGATTCCGAAGTTCAGGCTACCGAGCAGGTAGGGAACGACGATCGAAAGCAGCACGCACAGGGCGAGCGAAAGCTCGGGCGCCATATGCGCGGACAGGAGCGTGTGAAGATCCTTTTCAAAATATACGGGGCAAAAGCTGAAGATGGGCATACGTTTCTCCTTATTTGTTGCGCTTGAACAGGATGTCAAGGCGGTGTTTCAGATTTTTCTGTTTTTCCTTGGTTTCTTTTTCTAAATACACGATATCTGTGGGGACGCCGTCAACAAGCGTCGCCTCAAAAAGAGAGCCGCGCTCAAGGGGGACGACGTCGGTCGAAAACTCATATTTCTTGCTGTCTTCATCGTAGCAGACGGCGATGCCGTCCTCAATGCGGTCAACCGAAAATTTTTGCTTCATTCCGAGCTCTCCTTTCACATACATAATAAGTATAACATATTTATTTCCAATATTCAAGAGGGCATATCAAATTTTGATTTATCGGGGGGATACTTGTAGGGGACTTTTTGAAAAAAGTCCCCTACGACCCC
>JAGAUC010000163.1 GCA_017621015.1 Clostridia bacterium
CGTTTGGGGAAAGGACAGGCTATGAAATCCGATCTTTTGAAGGATATGGAGCTTCGTTTTCCGAAGCTTTCCAAGGGACAAAAGAATATTGCAAGCTATATTTTGGAGCATTACGAAAAGGCGGCGTATATGACGGCGGCCAAGCTTGGCGCTATGGTCGGCGTGTCGGAGTCTACAGTTGTCCGCTTTGCTATAGAGCTTGGCTTTGAGGGATATCCCGAGCTTCAGCGTGCACTTCAGGAGATTGTTCGCACGCGACTGACCTCCTTTGAGCGCATTGAGGTCTCCGATGCCCTGATCGGTGACAAGGATATTCTTGAGCAGGTGCTTCTTTCGGATGCTGAAAAGCTTCGTCAAACGCTGGAGTCTGTGGACCGTGAGGCGTTCGATCAGGCCATTGACCGTATTGTTTCGGCAAAGCGTATTTATATTCTCGGCGTTCGCTCCTCGGCGTCGCTCGCAGGATTTCTTTACTATCATCTGCAAATGGCATTTGATAATCTCACGCTTGTGCAGACCACCTCAGGCAACGAAATGCTTGAGCAGATCATGCGCATCGGTGAAGACGATGTGATGATCGCCATCAGCTTCCCGCGTTATTCCAACCGTATCATCAAGGCGGTGGATTTTGCCTGCAGTAAGGGGGCTAACGTGGTTGCACTGACCGACAGTAAGGAGTCGCCCATTGCCGAGAATGCAAGTCAGCTTCTGACGGCAAATAGCGACATGGCGTCCTTTGTGGACTCTCTTGTGGCGCCCTTAAGCATTGTGAATGCCATTATCGTGGCGGTTGCACGAAAGAAAAAGGAAGAGCTCACCAACCGTCTGCGCACGCTTGAGCAGATCTGGGACGAGTATGACGTATATGAAAAGCACCATGAATGATGCAAGAAGAGTTATCGTGATCGGCGGCGGTGCGGCCGGTATGATGGCCGCGATCTCGGCGGCGAGGTGCGGTGCCGCGGTCACACTGTTTGAAAAAAACGATCGGCTTGGCAAGAAGCTTCGCATCACGGGAAAGGGACGCTGTAACGTCACCAACGATTGCGACGTCAACGAATTTTTGCAAAACGTGCCCACAAATCCGCGCTTTCTTTACGCGGCCTTAAGCCGCTTTTCAACCGAGGACACCAAGCAATTTTTCGAGGATTGCGGTGTTCCGCTCAAGACCGAGCGGGGTAAGCGTGTTTTTCCGGTTTCGGATAAGGCGCAGGACATCGTCGATGCCCTGGCCGCCGCGTGTCGCCGCGAAAACGTGAGCGTTGTTTTTGAAAAGGTCAAGCGCATATGCACCGAAACCGGTGCGGTCACGGGCGTGGAGACCGAATCGGGAATCACACCGGCCGATGCGGTGATCGTGGCCACGGGCGGTATGTCCTATCGGCAGACCGGCTCGGACGGCGACGGCTATCGCTTTGCCCGCGAGGCAGGGCTTGAGGTGACGCGCCTGATCCCCTCGCTGGTGCCGCTGACCTCCGAGAGCCGCCTGTGCGCGCGTATGCAGGGGCTTTCGCTTCGCAACGTTGCGCTCCGCATCTGCGAGAAGGCAAGCGGGAAAACCGTGTATGAGGATTTCGGTGAAATGATGTTTACGCATTTTGGCCTGACCGGTCCGCTTATTCTTTCCGCTTCGGCGCACATTTCGGACATCGTGCCGGGCAAGTACGAGGCGCGGATCGATCTCAAGCCCGCGCTGGACAGAAAAACGCTGGATACGCGCCTGCTTCACGATTTTGCCAAGTACAGCAACCGCGATTTTGCCAATTCGCTGTCGGAGCTACTTCCGCAAAAGATGATTCCCATAATCGTGGAATGCTCGGGCATTCCCGCGCATAAAAAGGTCAATTCCATTACCAAGGAAGAGCGCACGGCGCTCTGTGAGCTGCTTAAGGCCTTCCGCGTACCGCTCGGCGGTCTGCGCCCGATCAATGAGGCCATCATCACCAAGGGCGGCGTGGCGGTTGGACAGATCCGCCCGAACACCATGGAGGCAAAGTCTGTGAGCGGACTTTACTTTGCGGGCGAGGTGCTGGACTTAGATGCCTATACGGGCGGCTTCAATCTGCAGATCGCGTTTTCCACCGCGGTGCTGGCCGGTGAAGGCGCGGCGATGGGAATTTAGGTAGGATGTCCAATGTTCAAATAAGGAAGGGTATGTTATGAATTTTCAGTATCTCGGAACGGCGGCGGCAGAGGGAATTCCCGCTGTTTTTTGCACCTGTGAAAGATGTAAACGCTCGCGGAAGATCGGCGGACGCGCATTCAGAACGCGCTC
Organism: Clostridia bacterium; assembly: GCA_017621015.1. Lineage (GTDB taxonomy): Bacteria > Bacillota > Clostridia > Oscillospirales > CAG-272 > RGIG8775. The sequence goes on from JAGAUC010000163.1 coordinate 2,276, forward strand.
TCAGGCTATTATTGACGATGCGCTTCTTATAGATTTTCCCGCCGATGCCTATACACACGCATTAACGTATGGGGTGGATTATTCCAAGATTCATCACCTTCTGGTTACCCACTCTCATAGCGACCATTTTTACGCAAGCGATTTTGACATGATGCGAAAAGGCTTTGCGACCCTGCCTGATGACTATTGTATGACGGTGTATGGCGGTGAGGCTGTCTGGCACGAGCTTGAAAAAATAGGGGTCAATAAGCTGACCGAAAGCGGCCGCTTGATGTACCGCA
>JAGAUC010000164.1 GCA_017621015.1 Clostridia bacterium
AAAAGGAGTACGAACAAATCGTTCGTACTCCTTTTGTGTTTCGGCAGAAAAACCTGCTGTATGGAAGGCACCCCTTGGAAGCCTTTTTGTTTTATTTTGCAAGGTATTCTTCAAGGCAAAGCCCCTGGCTCCATATCTCGTACGCGGCATCGCGGCCGACAAAGCGGTAGTGCCAGGGCTCATAATCGTAGAGCGTGATGTCCACCTTATCCTTCGGGAATCGGAGGATAAAGCCGAATTTCCAGGCGTTTTCGGTAAGCCAGTCAAACACCGGGTAATCGGCAAAGCTCTCGTCCAGCTCACGCATACCGCTTGTCATCAGGTCCACGCAAAGGCCGCTCTGATGCTCGCTGGTACCGGGCGCCGCCGAGTAGTGAAGCACCCTCTCGCGCGCCTCGGCGTCGCTGAGCGTCGGGTCGGCCGCCTTTTCCTCACCGATGTAGTAGTTAAACAGCCACACCTGGTAGTCGTACGACCGATAGGCGCTGGTCACAAACACGTCCGAGAAGCCCTCGGCGCGCATCTCGATAAACATGGCCTCAAGCGCGCGGGCGGCGGTGGCCTCCAGCTCGATGTCCTTGCGCGCGTCCTTGACCTTTGTAAGCTCTGTGGGCTTGTGCGAGGCCGAAAGCGGCGTGTGCTTGTTGACAAGCAGGAGATAGTCCTCGCTCCGGGCGGTCATGGCGTCCTCATACGCCGAAAGGTCGGCTTTAAAGCTCACAGGCGGCATAGGCTCCTCCTTTTGCGGCTCGGCCGTGCTCTCGGGCGCCCGGGTGGTGGTCTCTGCCGGCGGCTGCTTTTGGCCGTCCATTCCGAAATACACGCCCAAAAGAATGCCCAGAACCACAAGCGCCACCACAAGCGGCAACGTGAAATTGTGCTCGTAGATCCTCTTTGCCATTATTCTGCCTTGTAGCAGGCGTCGGTGATGGCCTTTGCGGCGGCGGCGCGGTCAAAGCTCTCGGACGCGGTAAAGACCGCCTTTTTCTCATCCAGAAGGATCTCAACGTCCTTGGCGCCAAGTCCCTCCAGCACGCCCTTTACGCGACCCGCGCAATGCATGCACATCATACCCTCAACCGAAATCTCAAAACGCTTTTCCATTTGCTTTTTCTCCTTTTTTGTTTGCTTTTGATCCAATTTCAAGCGGCGAAGCCGCAACGAATTGCTTACCACACAGACCGACGAGATGCTCATGGCCGCCGCTCCCAGCATGGGACTCAGAAGAAGTCCGAAGGCGGGGTACAGAACGCCGGCCGCCACGGGAATGCCAATGCTGTTGTAAAGCAGAGCCCAGAACAGATTTTGCTTGATAACGCGCAGCGTGGCGCGGCTGATCTCGATGCTTGACAGCACCTCGCTCATTCCGTTTTTGGCCAGAATGACGTCGGCGCTGTCGATGGCGACCTCGGTACCGGCGCCCACCGCCACACCAACGTCGGCGGCCATCAGCGCGGGGGCGTCATTGACGCCGTCTCCCACCATCGCGGTGACACCTTTTTTCTTATATTCCGAAAGTATACGCTCCTTGTCACTCGGCAAAAGCGAGGCACGGTATTCCGAAATGCCCACGCGCTCGGCGACCTCAGCGGCCGCGCTCTCATTGTCACCCGTCAGCATCACGGGTGTGATGCCGCGC
>JAGAUC010000165.1 GCA_017621015.1 Clostridia bacterium
GTTTTTGCGGAGCTTTTTTCAAAAAGCGACCGTATCCCCGGCAGACGATATCTCACCGACAAACTTCAATTTACTATATACTTTCATTTATTGTATCACATTTTTTCTTCATTTGCAAGAATTTCAAAATCATTTTACAAAAATGTCGAATTTGTCTTGTCAAAAAGCGAGAAAAAGAGTATAATAAAGACAATACATAACACGGAGTTTTTTATGCAATTTCTTGATTTTATGCGGGACAGCCTTGTGATCCTTGACGGCGGCATGGGAAGCATGCTGGCCGAGCGAGAGCTTTTGTCGGGCAACCGACCCGAGCGGCTGAATCTTACACATCCCGACGAAATATGCGCGATCCACCGCGCCTATCTGGAGGCGGGAAGCCGCGCGGTGTATGCCAACACCTTTGGCGCGAACGCTCTGCACTACGGCGAGGACGAGCTGGCGCGCGTCATTGAGGCGGGGATTGCCAATGCCCGGCGGGCAATGGAGGGGCTTGATGGGCGCTTTGTGGCGCTGGATATCGGCCCTACGGGAAAGCTTCTTCGGCCGCTTGGCGATCTGGATTTTGAGGACGCCGTCGAAATTTTTGCAAAGACCGTACGGCTTGGCGCAAGGGCGGGCGCGGACTTTGCGGTGATCGAGACCATGAGCGACAGCTACGAGACCAAGGCCGCGCTTCTGGCGGTCAAGGAAAACAGCGAGCTGCCGGTGCTGGTTACCTTGGCGTTTGGCGAGGACGGCAAGCTGCTCAGCGGCGCGTCGCCCGAGGCCATGGTGGCGCTTCTTGAGGGTATGGGTGCCGATGCGATCGGTGTCAATTGCTCCAAGGGGCCGCGCCAGCTTCGCGAGACCGTGCGCCGTATGCTGCGCGTGGCGTCGGTTCCCGTGGTCTTTAAGCCCAATGCGGGTCTGCCCATCCTGCGGGACGGCAGGACCGAATACGATATTACCCCCGCAGAGCTCGCCCGCGAGGTGGCCGAGGCGGTGGACGAGGGGGTACGGATGGTCGGCGGCTGTTGCGGAACCACGCCCGAGCACGTTCGTGCGCTTGTGGCGGCGCTTGAGGGCAAGCGCCCGATATCGATCGAACCGAAAAATCTCACCTGCGTCAGCTCGTATACTCACGCGGTGGAATTCGGCGCGTCGCCGCTTCTTGTGGGCGAGCGCATCAATCCCACAGGCAAGCCCAAGCTAAAGGAGGCACTCCGTGCGGGAGATATGAATTATCTTCTGGACGAGGCGGTGCGGCAGGAGGCCAGCGGTGCGGCGCTTCTTGACGTCAACGTGGGTCTGCCCGACATCGACGAGTGCCAAATGCTTGTACGCGCGGTGTGCGACATCCAGGCGGTGAGCGATCTTCCGCTTGAGCTGGACTCGGCGTCACCGGAGGCTCTTGCGGCGGCGATGCGCCGCTACAACGGCAAGCCGATGGTCAACTCGGTCAGCGGCAAGCGCGAGAGCATGGAGACGGTCTTTCCGCTGGTGAAGAAATACGGCGGCGTCGTTGTGGCGCTAACCCTAGATGAAAACGGGATCCCCGAGGACGCGGAGGGGCGTGTGGCCATTGCGCGCGACATCCTTTCTGTGGCCGAGAGCTACGGCATTGATAAAAAGGACATTGTGTTTGACACGCTGACCATGGCGGCCGTTACCTCGCCGTGCGCGGCGGCGGTGACGCTGGAGGCACTCTCTCGCATCCGTGCGGAGCTTGGCTGTCACACCATTCTCGGTGTTTCCAACATCTCCTTCGGCCTGCCGGCGCGTCCGCTGATCGGCTCGGCCTTCTTTACCATGGCGCTGGAGCGCGGACTTTCGGCGGCCATTATGAATCCGTATTCGCCCGAAATGATGGGCGCGTATCATAGCTACCGTGCGCTGATGGGACTGGACAAGGGCTTTGCGGACTACATCGCGTTTGCAAGCTCGCAGGCAGGGGAGCAAAAGCCTAAGGTGGCGGAGCTTACCCTAGCGAGTGCCATTGAAAAGGGACTTTCGACGCGCGCGTATGAGCTGGCAAGGACGGCACTGGCAACCGCCGATCCGCTCGCGATCATCCAATCGCAGATCGTTCCCGCACTGGAGCGCGTGGGCGCACAATTTGAAAAGGGAAAATTATATTTGCCTCAGCTGCTTCTTGCGGCCGAGGCGGCGGGAAACGCGTCGCAAGCGGTGAAGGAGGCGCTCCCACCCAAGAGCGCGGGCGAGGGCGAAATGGCGGTGGTGCTTGCTACCGTAAAGGGTGACGTTCACGATATCGGAAAGAACATTGTCAAGCTCTTGATGGAAAATTACGGCTTTGCGGTGACCGACCTCGGCAAGGACGTGCCCGCCGAGCGCATTGTCGCGGCGGCGAGAGAAACGGGGGCGGTGCTGGTATGCTTGTCGGCGCTGATGACCACCACGGTGCCCGCGATGCGCGAGGCGACCGCGTGCTTGCACGCTGAGGTGCCAAGCTGCAAGGTCATGGTAGGCGGTGCGGTGCTTACAAGGGCTGTGGCCGACGAGATCGGCGCGGATGTGTACGCGAAGGACGCGATGGAGGCAGTTCGATATGCCGAAGGGCTGAGAAATAAAGAAATCAAATAAAGGAAATATCGGAGGAAAAGAAAATGAAGCAGAAAATGGAAAAAGCGGCAAAGAAGATGAAGAAGCAGAACGAGAGCTTCTGGTCGGACTTTAAGAAGTTCATCACCAAGGGCAACGTGCTGGATATGGCGGTTGCCGTCGTTGTGGCAAGCGCGTTCAACGCCATTGTCAACGGACTGGTCAAGTACATCATCACGCCCCTGATCACTTACGCCACCAGCGGTGTCAGCATCAATGAGTGGGAATGGGTGGTCCGTGAGGAGGTGCTGGATGCGGCCGGTGCCGTGGTCACCTCGAAGATCTCGGTGCAGTACGGTCTTTGGCTTCAGGCCATTGTGGATTTCCTGATCATCGCGTTCAGCGTTTTCGTAGTCGTTCGCGTTATTCGCAACACCGAGCGCGCTCTGCACGCTAAGGAGCTTGCCCAGAAGGCCGAGGAGGAGGCCGCCAAGAAGGCTGCCGATGACAAGAAGGCCGCCGAGGCTGCCGAGGCTGCTAAGGCCGCCGCTGAGGCGCAGAAGGCAAGAGAGGACGCCTTCCTTGCCGACGTCAAGGCTCAGGCCGAGCTTCTCCGCGAGATCCGCGATTCGCTCAAGAAGGACTAAAACAACAAAACCAAAAGCCGAGTCATTTGACTCGGCTTTTTTGCGTGCAAATTTTGATTTATCGGTGAGGAAACGTGCCTCCGGCGGCCAGCCTTTTAAAAAAGGCTGGGCGAAAACTTTTGCAGAATGGGTCTGCACAAACGATA
>JAGAUC010000166.1 GCA_017621015.1 Clostridia bacterium
AAACCTTTCGTGCTTCTTTAATGTTGTTGGCAAAAACTGTGGCATGATCTACGGGCATTGATAGGTAAAAAGAAAACCACCCCGTGAAACACGGGGTGGTGTGAGAAGTCTACCTTAAAAGCCATAGGTTCTTCTCTGTCGTCGCGGAATTCCTCCCGACGCTGCCCAGTTACATAGGGCTAATGGCTTAATTATTATATCACAGGAGGTATGAAATGTCAAGTGTCAATTATAGCCTAAATCAATAAGCTCACCTTTTCATCCCTAAATGCAGAGTCCCGAGGGACTTCCTACCCGGTGATAGGGTGCAGTCCATTGGAAAAGAACCTTTTGTACATTTTAGCACGTTCAACCGGCTCAAATTTTTCCTTATTTACCTTCTCCGCCATTTGTTTTTATTCACGCTCGTTTACAAGGCTCTGCCCCACCGACGCCATCTGCTTGCACGCAAGAAAAAGAAGAGGCTACATATCACTCGGTCTTTCTTCTCATCGAAAGTGCGAGATACAAGGCGTAGGAGCCGGTTATCACGGTGAGCAAAATGGCGCTGACCGTTTGCATCTTTGGCGTCACGCTTGCCTCATCCGCAAAAATGCTGAGCGCGTTGAAAGCGCCGTGAGCGGCAATGCAGACAAGCAGACTTTTTGACCTGTAATACATCATCACGAACATAAAGCCCGCCGCGGTAGCGTATACCACCTGAAGCAGATTAGAAAGCAGATCCGCGCCCGAGCCGTTGATCAGATTGATGATATGTCCGATACCGAAGGTCACGCTCGACACGAGGATGGCGGTCTTTACATTGTCCTTTCTCATGGCCTCAAAGAGAAGTCCGCGAAAGATGATTTCCTCCAGGAAGCCAACGCAAAGCATCGACAGAATGTAGAGCACGGCTTCCGGTACACCGACATTCAAGGTCACGCCATACCAAAGATTGGCACTCAGCATAATAAGGATCGGAAGGTAGTACAGCATAGATCTTGCGGGAGCTTTGGGTGCGCAAAGCCCATAATTTGAAAGCAATCCGTTTTTCTTCAAAAACAGCAAAAGAGTTGCCGAAAGGACAATACCTATGGCAAGCGTCACCGCTTTGTCAATGCCGATTCGCGTGGAAAGCAGGTCTCCCACGGACATCAGCACACAGTAGGCAACGATCCACACCACGGCAAATCCGATTTTGCTTTTATCGTACAGCTTTTTCAACGTGTTCATCCTCTGTTTTTCTGTTTTTAGGGTAAAGTCGCTTGGGAATATTGAGGTACGGAATGACGGTGTGCTCGGGCAGGCCTTCGGCCATATCGGTAATTGCCTTCATCATGCCGTCGCAGATCCGCCGACGCTCCTGTGCTATGGGTGTCTCGCCGGAAAAGGGGATCGGGTCTCCCAAATACATCTTTTTAAGGTCGGGGGCAATATAAAGCGGAACAAAGGCAAGCTCCTTCCCCGTTCTCCGGTAATAAAGGGCAGCCAGATCAACAAACCCCTCTTGAAAATCGCAAAGAATACGGTTATGTGCCTTATCATGCTCGGGGAAAATCACGATGCGCTTGCCGTCCTTCAGCTTGGAGACCGATTCCTTGAAGGTGCTGAGAACACGATTGTCGCGGTAGACCGCAACGGTGCGCGCATTGTTAAAGATCAGCACCGAAAGAGGCGCAATGATGTAAGAAAGCACCTTGAAAAACGGCCTCAGAGCCTTTGGCTTTTGTGACCAGAAATCCTTGTAGGCGTAAGCGGGGACCTCCTTCAGCTTCATCATCGGCGCCGCGCACCAGGTAAAGCAATCCTCGGCAAGGTAAAGCTCGCAGGCAATCGGCCCGTGAAGCTGGGCGTGATTGCCCACGATGATGCAGGGCTCATCCGAAAGCTTGTCAAGTCCAACCACCTCCATACGAGGGTACAGTACCGAGATCACATAGCGGATGGCTCGAAAAAGCCACGGCTTCTTTCTTTGATTTTCCAAAATTCTTCCCTCATCTTTCTGATCATTCAAGCTCCGAAAAGAGGTCTCCCTCTATGGAGTAAATGGACGCGATCGATATCCGCCTGTCCCCGCTCAGGAAAACGGTTTGCTCGTATTCGTCAATTCGGAGAACCGTGCCTGTAACGCGAACGTAGGTGCCGCCCGATTTTCGTTTATCCGGCTCAAAGTAGGTGACAGTTACCACCTGTGCCTCGTCGATACATTCCCGAAGCAGATTCAGCTTTTCGTTAAGCACCGTCAGCGCCTCCTCGTCAAGCTCAATGCGCGCCTCGGTGCTCCGCGCCTCCTCCAGCACCATTTCCTCATAGCCGGTGATGGCCGCAAACGGATGAAAGCGTGCCGCGCGGTCGGTCATTGTCGGCTCGGGATATTTTTGTGAAACGTGTCGCGCCACGTAAAGAATATCCTCATACGGAAACTTCTCCGCCATACGGCTCCTCCTTTTTATTCGTGATGTCCGCCAATGGACTTGTTTCGCTCAATGCCCGTGGCGGCCTCCTGATAGCTTGTTCCCTTCATAATGGCGTTGGGGCCAAAGCGATTTTTGATGGCGATGAGCGCCTTTTGCTTGCGCCTCTCCGTCTCCTCCTCTGCCTCCTTCTCGGCAACGCTCTCGGGGGCGTCAAAGATGGTAAGCTGCTCGCCGTGGGTGGTCGCCCTGGCCTCCTCCTCGGACAGAAGCCGATTGGCGGTGATCGTAAGCCTTCGCGTGAGCAGGCGCCTATCCAGAATGCGGTCAAAAAGCTCCAGCGTCTTTTCGGTAATTAGCCTTGTAGACGAGGTGTACCTTCCCATATTGGCCGTGCCTCTGGCGTGCTTTGGCACCTGTCTGCCGTAATAGTCGGTCGTGATATCACCGTGATATTCCGCACGGCGGTCGGAATCGGTCAGATTTTCAATGTCATATCCGACCGTCAGCACGATCTGGTCGGTCATAAGCCCTTTTTCCACCAGCTCCAAAACCAGCTTGTCTACCATTTCCAGCACAATGATCCGTGTTTCCTCAAAGGTATACGGGCGCGAGAGCACCTGCCCTGCACTTGTGCTTGTGGACTCGGGGCGGTAGGCCTTGATGCTTGCTATGTCCACCGGCTCCCATCCCCAAGCCTGGTCAATGAGAAAAACGGCGTTCTTGCCAAATTCCCGATACAGCTTTTCCTCGTTATAGAGCGAGCACCGGGCAACGTCGCCCATGGTAAAAAGACCCAGCCGATTCAGCCGCTTGGCGGTAGCCTTGCCCACCATCCAAAAATCGGTAAGCTCGGTATGCGTCCAAAGCGTTCGGCGGTAGCTCATCATGTCAAGCTCGGCAATGCGTACGCCGTCCTTATCGGGCGGAATGTGCTTGGCCGTAGTGTCCAGCGCCACCTTACATAAATACAGATTTTCGGCAATGCCCGCCGTTGCCGTAACGCCGTAGGTCTTCAGCACGTCCTTGATCAGCATGGCGGCAAAATCGTGCGCGTTCATCTTGTAGAGCTCCAGATACTGGGTGGCGTCAATGAACACCTCGTCAATGCTATAGGGATAAATATCGTCGATCGAAACGTATTTGAGATAGGTGGCCACGATCTTGGTACTGCATTCGCGGTAAGCCGCCATACGCGGCGGCGCAATAATATAGTCCACGGCAAGATAGGGATTCTGCTTTAAGGCGTTGTCGTCATAGGACTTGCCGGCAAAGGGTCTTCCGCCCAGCCGCCTTCTCCTTTCGGCATTGACCTTCCCCACCTGCTGGATCACCTCAAAAAGGCGGGCGCGCCCCGAGATGCCGTAAGCCTTAAGACTTGGCGTAACGGCAAGGCAAATGGTTTTTTCGGTCTTGGAGGAATCGGCAACGATCAGGTTGGTCGAAAGCGGATCGAGGCCGCGCGCTACGCATTCCACCGAGGCGTAGAAGGACTTCAGATCGATCGCGATATACGTTTTCTTCTTTTCCACCGTTCTACACCTCCATCAAAGCTTATCGAATACAGTATAACACATTTTCGCAAAAAATTCAATCCTTTGAATTTTTATCGGAGGTTGAAAAACGGATAAAAATATGATATAATTAAATAGATATGCAGAAAGGAGGAAACGCCTTGAAAAAGAAGATCACCATCGGCATTCTGGCGCACGTGGACGCGGGAAAGACCACGCTCAGCGAGGCGCTGCTCTATATATCGGGGCGCATCCGCACGCTGGGGCGCGTCGACCAAAAAAACACATATCTCGACACCAACGCCATTGAACGCGAGCGCGGAATCACCATCTTTTCCAAGCAGGCGCGCTTTTCCGGCGAGAATTGCGATTTCATCCTCCTTGACACGCCCGGACACGTGGATTTTTCGGCCGAGACCGAGCGCACGCTTGCGCTGCTTGACTATGCCATTCTGGTCATCAGCGGCTCGGAGGGCGTGCAGAATCACACGCGAACGCTTTGGCAGCTGCTGGAGCATTACGGCGTACCCACCTTTCTTTTCGTCAACAAATGTGACCTTGCCATAAAGACCAAGGAAGAGATGGAGGCGGAGCTGGCTCGCGCTTTGTCGCCACTTTGTGTCGGCTTTTTGGAGGCACAGGAGCGTGCGGAGCTGGAGGAAAAGCTGGCCTTTGTGCACGAGGATTTTATGGAGAGCTTTTTGTCGGAGGAAGGCATCGCAGACAGCGACATCTCGTATCTCATCAGCAACCGCAAGCTGTTTCCCTGCCTTTTTGGCTCGGCGCTTCGTATGCAGGGCATTGACTTTTTGCTGGAAACGCTGGACAAATACGCGCTGGCTCCCCTCTATGACAAGGAGGCGTTTGGTGCCAGGGTCTATAAAATATCGCATGTCGGATCGGTGCGGCTGACCTATATGAAGATCACAAGCGGCACGCTGAAAGCGCGAAACGAAATTCGCTATCTCTCCAAGGACGGCGCGCGCGTCGCCGAAAAGGTAAGCCAGATACGGCTGTATTCGGGCGACAAGTTTGAGCAGACCGAAGAAGCCGCGGCCGGTGAGATCTGCGCCGTCATCGGACTTTCTGAATCCTACGTCGGGCAAGGCCTCGGGCTTGAAAGAGACACGCAAAAGCCGCTGCTTGAGCCGGTACTCTCCTACGCCATCGAGCTTCCGCCCGCGTGTGATACGCGGCTCTATTTCCCAAAGCTCAAGGAGCTGGAGGAGGAAGAACCCTCCCTGCACCTGATGTGGAACGAGGAGCTCTCGCAGATCGAGGCTCGGCTTATGGGTGAGGTACAGACCGAGCTGATCACACGGCTGATCCGCGACCGCTTTTCCATCGATTGCACGCTCGGTGCGGGCAAGATCCTCTACAAGGAAAAGGCGGCGGCCAAGGCCATCGGCGTTGGCCATTTTGAGCCGCTTCGCCACTACGCGGAGGTGCAGCTTCTGATCGAGCCGCAGCCCAAGGGCACCGGACTTGTGTTTGACACGCGGTTGCCCGAAAACGAGCTGGATCTCAATTGGCAACGCCTTGTGCTGACGCACCTTTATGAAAAGGATCACCGCGGCACCTTGACGGGTGCCCTGCTCACCGATACCAAGTTCACGCTTGTGG
>JAGAUC010000167.1 GCA_017621015.1 Clostridia bacterium
TATCCGCGTGAGGTCAAGCTCTCGGTCAACGATAAGGCATATGAGACCTTTATGGCCAGCGACTCCGACCGCATCAAGGCACTTGGAATGCGAAAACAGGGAGAAAACATTTCGGTTAAACTGACACTGACGGGTGAAAATCTCTATATCAAAAATGACGAAAACATCCTTTACTATCTGGACACCGAAGCCTTCAAATACGCGATGGGTCTGCTGGCAAAGGAGCAATATCAGATCGAGGAATTCACCGAAAAGCATTTTTCGGGAACGCTGACCACCTCCAAGGATTCCACGCTCATTCTCACCACCATTCCCTATGATGAGGGCTGGCAGATCAAGGTGGACGGCAAGCGTGTTCCCATCGAGCAATCGCTGGAGGCCCTTGTCTCCTTCCGCATTGAGGGTGGCGGCACGCACACGGTAGAAATGACCTATTCACCGAGCATCGTAAACATCGGCCTTGGCATCTCACTTGGCTCGCTTGCGGTCTATGGCGGCCTGCTTGTGGCAGACATTCTTCGCAAGCGTAAAAAACAAAAAGAAACACAAAAGTAAAAGAGAGGACAACCACTGTGTTCTATTACATTCAAGGAACCATCGCACTTCTGGAGCCCACCTTTGCGGTCGTGGATGTCGGCGGCGTCGGCTACAAGCTGACTGTCAGCGGAACGACTCACGAGCGTCTCGCCTCCCTTGGGTCCGACAAGGCACGGCTTTACACCTACCTTGCCGTGCGCGAGGATGACATTGAGCTTTTTGGCTTTTCCACGGAGGAGGAGCTTTCCGCCTTCCGTATGCTGATCACCGTTTCAGGAGTCGGTCCCAAGGCCGCCACCGCGATTCTTTCGATCCTGACCCCTGAAAAGTTTGCGCTTGCGGTCTGCACGGGTGACACCAAGGCCATTGCCAAAGCAAGCGGTGTTGGGGCCAAAACTGCCGCACGCGTCATTCTGGAGCTTCAGGATAAAATGCTGAAACAGACCGACACGGATACGCTGTCGATGGCGGGCGACTCTCCCGTCTCCACTTCGCTTGGAAAGGGCGCACTCTCCGAGGCGCTTGACGCACTTATGGTTCTCGGCTACAGCCGTGCCGAGGCAACGGGGGCGCTGAAAAGCATTGACCCTAAGCTGGATTCCGGCGAAATGATCAAGCTGGCTCTCAAAAAGCTGGTGCGTAACGTTTAAAGAAAAGGAGACGAAAAATGGATACTTACGATTCGAACGAGCTGGATCTGGAAAACCGTTTTATGTCCTCCTCCTATACACCGAATGATTCCGAGACCGAGCTTTCACTTCGTCCAAAAAATCTCGGAGAATACATCGGCCAGGAAAAGGTCAAGGAAAACCTCAAGATATGCATGGATGCCGCCAAGATGCGCGGCGAATCGCTGGATCACGTTTTGCTTTACGGCCCTCCCGGCCTTGGTAAGACAACGCTTTCGGGCATCATTGCCGCCGAGATGGGCGTAAACCTTCGCATCACCTCGGGGCCTGCTATTGAAAAGCAGGGCGACCTTGCCGCCCTGCTCACCAACCTTGGCGAGGGGGATGTGCTGTTCATTGACGAGATCCACCGTCTTTCGCGCTCGGTGGAGGAGATCCTCTACCCTGCGATGGAAGACTATGCACTGGATATCATCATTGGAAAGGGTCCGTCGGCGCGAAGCATTCGCATTGACCTGCCCAAGTTTACACTGATTGGCGCCACGACAAGAGCCGGTCAGCTCACCACCCCCCTGCGCGACCGCTTCGGTCTGCTTTTAAAGCTGGATCTGTATACACCAAAGGAGCTGGCTACCATTGTCAAGCGAAGCGCGGGTATTCTGGACTTTGAGATCACCGACGACGGCGCACACGAGATTGCTTCCCGCTCCCGCGGCACGCCGCGAATCGCCAACCGCCTTCTCAAGCGCGTACGCGATTACGCGCAGGTCAAGGGCACGGGGGTCATCGATGCGGAAATTGCCAATTATGCGCTCGGCCAGCTGGAGATCGATGCGCTCGGCCTTGACAACACCGACCGCCGTATGCTTAAGGCCATCATTGATTTCTACGACGGCGGCCCTGTCGGCCTGGAAACACTGGCGGCCACCATCGGTGAGGAGGCCGTCACCATTGAGGACGTGTATGAGCCGTATCTGATGCAGATCGGTTTTCTCTCGCGCACACCGCGCGGACGCTGCGTCACCCGCCTTGCCTACGACCATCTCGGTCTCAAATACGGAAAAAAGGAAGCACAGGAACAGCTGGATTTCTTCAAAAACGAATAAAGCAAAAATCCCTGTCGGCGCACCGGTTGGTGCGCCGACAGGGATTTCTTTTTCGTCCGTTGTTATGTTTTACTATAGAATTCCTTAA
>JAGAUC010000168.1 GCA_017621015.1 Clostridia bacterium
CCCTACACGTTTCTCCCCGACAAACTTCAATTTACCTTTCTTCCCGTTTCACCACACGGTCGGTGGCTTTTACGATACAGTCGGCCGGGTAGACGCCGCGCAGGGCGGTCAGAGGGTAGACCGAGGTGCGCTTGCCCACCACCGTGCCGGGGTTAATGACCGAGCCGCAGCCGATGTCCGCGCCGTCGGCGAGGATGCCGCCGAGCTTGCGAAGACCGGTCTCGATGGCGTGCTCGGCGTGAATGACCACGTCCCTACCGTCGCTTTTGAGGTTGGAGCAGACCGTTCCCGCGCCCATATGCGCCCGATTTCCGAGAACCGAGTCACCCACGTAGTTGTAGTGCGGCGTTTGCACGCCGTCCAGCAAAATGCAGTTCTTATATTCACAGGAATTGCCGAGCACACAGCTCTCGCCCGTGATCACCGCGCCGCGCAGATATGCCGAGGGGCGGATCTCGGTGCCGTGACCGATGATGGCAGGCCCCTGGATGACCGCGCTCTCGTGGATCTTCACCTCTCGCCCCACAAGCACGCCCTCCTTAAGGAGGGTAAAGCCCTCAAGGCCACTCTCCAGAAGCGAGAGGATATACGCCCGAATGTGCGGCAGCATCTCCCACGGATATTGATATTTTTCAAAAAGCGGCTTCAAATAGGAGACTCTGCAATCAAAAAGCTCACACGTTTTTACAAGCTTATCCAAGCGTGTGTCCTCCCTCCTCGATCGCGCGGGCAACGGTATCGGCATAGGCCGCGCAGGCCTCCTCGCTCTCGCACTCGACCATGATTCGGATCATCGGCTCGGTTCCGCTCTTGCGAAGCAAAACCCGTCCCTTACCGCCGATTTGTCCCTCGACCCGTGCCAGCGCCGCCTTGACCCCCGCATCCGCCAGCGCCGCCTCCTTATCCTTCACGCGCAGATTTTTGGTGTACTGCGGATAAAGGGTCAGGTGCTCGGTAAGCGCCGACAGCGGAAGCTTTGCGTCGCAGACCTCCTCGGTCACCATAATGGCGGTCAGCAGACCGTCGCCGGTTGTGGCGTATTTTTTCAAAATGATGTGCCCCGACTGCTCGCCGCCAAGGCTGAAGTCGTTTTTCTGCATACATTCCCAGACAAATCGGTCGCCCACCGTAGTGCGCTCGCACCGGATGCCCACCGCGCCAAGCGCGGTATCCAGGCCGCTGTTGGACATCACCGTGGCCACCACGGTGTCGCCGCTCAGCATGCCGTGCGCCTTCAGACGCTTTGAGAGCAGGTAAAGAATGCCGTCACCGTCCACCACCTCACCGTGCTCATTCACCGCAAGGCAGCGGTCACAGTCGCCGTCAAAGGCAAAGCCGAGATCCAGATGCTTCTCGCGCACCAGTCGGCACAGCCGTTCGATATGCGTCGAGCCGCAATCGCGGTTGATGTTGAGTCCGTTTGGCTCGTCACCGATCACCGTGATCTGCGCGCCCAGCGCGCCAAACACCGCGCTTGCAATCATCCAGGACGCGCCGTTGGCACAGTCCAGGCCGATCCGAAGGCGCTTATACGAATGCGACGCCAGCGAAATGAGGTAGCCGACGTAGCGGTTTCTGCCCGAAACGTGGTCGATGATGCTTCCGATCCGCTCCCCTCGCGCAAGCGGCAGGTCGCTTCCCGATACCCCGAGCGCGCGCAGATCGCCGTCCAGATAGGTCTCGATGAGATCGGTGGTCGCGTCGTCCAGCTTTTCTCCGTGGCGACCGATCACCTTGATGCCGTTGTCACCAAAGGGGTTGTGTGATGCGGTGATCATAACGCCGCAATCAAATTCATCTATGCGCGTCACGTACGAAACGTTTGGCGTGGTCGTAACGTGCAGCATATACGCGTCAGCGCCCGAGGCGGTAATACCCGCCGCAATGGCGTATTCCAGCATATAGCTGGAACGGCGTGTGTCCTTGCCGATCACGATCCGCGCGCGCTCCCCGCGCTTGCCCTTTTGCGAAAAATACCAGCCGAGAAAGCGGCCGACCTTGTACGCGTGCATGGAGGTCAGGCCAACGCCCGCCTCGCCGCGAAAGCCGTCGGTCCCGAAATAACGGCCGCGCCGAGCCTCCGATTTGTCCGCCCCCGGTGCCTGTTCCGACAAAAAATCGTCCGCCGAAACACAAAACAGCTCGCAAAGCCTCGCCAGCTTATCCAACTGCGGCAACGCCTTTCCCATCTCCCACTTGGAGACCGACTGACGCGAGACATCCGTAAGCTCTGCCAGCTGCTCCTGCGAAAGCCCTCTTTCCACGCGAAGTCGCGCGATCTTCTCACCAATCGTCATAAAAACCCCTCCTTCTGATTCCCTTCTGAATTCCCTTTGATTTTCCCCTTGATTTTTATGTAGTCTTCCTTTGACTTCCGTTTTGGCCCCCTTCACGCCCGAAGGATGGCCGCATCTCCATTATATGCCCTTTTCCATAAGTTGACAATCGTCTTTGGTTGTCTAATTTTGGCAACCAACGGTTGCGCCCCGCCGCAAAAGCTCGGCAAAGGGCAACGTCGCCCCTTGCCGTAGGTAATTATAAATTGAAGTTTGTCGGTGTGTTTTGCTTGCAAGGGGAACGTGCCTCCGGCGGGGCGCTTTTGAAAAAGCGCCGCAAAACTTTTTGCAGAATGGGTCTGCACAA
>JAGAUC010000169.1 GCA_017621015.1 Clostridia bacterium
CCCCCCGCCGGAGGCACGTTCCCCTTTGCAAACCTAAACTTACCGCAAAACTTCAATTTATACATCAAAAAAGCAGAGCCGAAGCTCTGCTTTTTGCTTAAAAGGTAAAGATAAAGGTATTTTTGCCCTTCCTCGGAATTTCGTACTCCGTGGGAAGCGAGGGACCGCAGGAATGCGAGCCAACGCCGCGCATAGCAAGGTCAATGCACACATTGACGAAATCGTTGCGTGGGAGCGCAAAGACGTGCCCCGAGTCAAACAGCTGTCTTGTGGTATAGGGGTTCACCGAGAAGGAGAAGGGTTTTTCTGCCGTGAGGGCAAACGCCTCCTTCACCGAAAGATAGCGGCTGGCGTAGTGGCTGCCCGACTCCTGGGGACGGACGTAGCCCGCCTCGTAGTTATCCTTTGCCGTGCTCTCATAGTAGCCGTACTCACACGCCACGTGCTTGTCCACATAGCTCTCACTCGGGCCAAAGCCCACGTAGGCAAACGCATCGTGCGCCTTGTCCACGCCGAACTCCAGACCAAAGCGTGGGAAATTCTGCACATAATCGCTAAGCGCATATTCCACCTCGATCCCAAGCGTGTTGCCCACCACCGTGTAGCTTGCGTCAAACGACAGCACCGGATCGCGCCCATTGGCGCCGATCACGCCGTGCACGCGGTAGCCACCCTCGGTCTCATCCAGCGAAAGCACCTCGGGACGGCATTCGTGCAGACGGTACTTGTTTTTCCACGCGCCAAGAAGCAGACGGTCGTTGTCAATGTAGCGCAGGAAGTTCCAGCGCATCGGCGTTTTGAGGAGCTCCCTGCCGTCCACCCTAAGAGACGAAAGCGCGCCCGTGAATTCGTCCACCGCGATCTCCACACGCTCCGCCCGGCTCTCCCTTTCGGGAATCGGCACCTCGCGCATCTCCGCGCGCGTCTTGCCGCCGTACACCGCCTTCATTTCCAGAGCCCCCGATTTGGGCTTGCGGTCAGGCGTCATCAGGCCGTCGCAGCAGAAATTACCGTCATGCTCGCGCTCGCCGAAATCGCCGCCGTACAGATAGCCCTTTTTGGTCTTAATGGCGTGGTCGGCCCACTCCCACACAAAGGCGCCCATGCACTGCTCGTTGTTGTAGATCAGATCCCAATACGCCGCGATATCACCGCAGGAGTTACCCATCGCGTGCGTGTACTCGCAAAGCACGAAGGGGCGCGTCTCCTTTGGGTTGTCAAGAACCTCCTTTTTGATTCTTCCGATGCTCGGATACATCATGCTTGCGATATCCAAAAGACCGTTGCGATAATGCTTCGGATCGCCGTGAAGCGCACTCTCGTAGTGCACGGGACGACTCCTGTCGCGGCGGCGAATGTACCGCGCGCCCGCGAAGAAGGCCTTGCCAAACGAGCTCTCGTTGCCCAGCGACCAGATGAGCACCGAGGGGCGGTTCTTGTCGCGCTCAAGGAGCGCCGTGTGACGGTCCAGAATGCCGCTCTCAAACAAGAGATCCTCCGCGTTTTCCGACCACACCTTAAAATCGTAGCCGCCACGGCGCGCGACCGCGCCGTGCATCTCGATGTCGGCCTCGTCCATGACATAAAGGCCCATCGCGTCACAAAGCTGGTAAAACTCGGGCGCGTTGGGATAGTGCGAGGTACGCACCGCATTGACGTTCAGCTCCTTCATCAGCCGAATGTCGGTATGCAGATCCGCCAGCGTCACCGTGGCCGCCGTTTTGGCGTTAAAATCGTGGCGGTTGACACCCTTCAGCTTCACCGCATTTCCGTTCAACTTAAACACACAGCCGTCGATGGACACCTCGCGGAAGCCCACCTTCTCGACGATCTTCTCGCCGCCGGCTCTGAGGATAAGCGTATACAGCCTTGGCGTTTCACTCGTCCAAGGGATGACCTCGTCAAGCGAAAGCACCGCGCGCCTGTGCGCGCCTACCTTGGCCCTTTGTCCCTCAAGCTCCAGCTCGATGCCCACGGGGCTTTCGTTGACAAAGGTAAGCGTGCCGCCCTCGCCCGAGAGCGCGGTGAGCACCCGATAATCGGTGATGTGCCCCTCGGGTCGCCTTAAGAGATATACGCTTCGGAAAATGCCCGAGAAGCGGAACTTGTCCTGACACTCCAGATACGTGGACGCGCACCATTTGAGCACCACCACGTCCAAAACGTTCTCGCCATCCCGCACAAGCTCGGTAATATCAAACTCACTCGTCGCGTGCGAGATCTGCGAGTAGCCCTTCTGCACGCCGTTGACAAAGAGATAAAACGCGCTGTCCACGCCCTCAAAATTGAGATAGTAGCGCTCGCCCTCGCGCTTAGGCAGATCAAACGTGCGGCGGTAATGCCAGCACGGATTTTTCCTTGGCACAAGCGGCGGCATCACGGGAATGGGATAGGGGTGGTTGAGATACTGAATTTGATCGTAACCGTGCATCTGCACGCAGGACGGCACGGGGATACTATCGGTCATCGGCTCCCCGATCTGCACGTCCACAAGTGTCTCGTGCGCGCGGATCTGCCAGACGCCGTCTAAGGAGACAAAGCGCGAGCTTGCGCGACGGTCAACGATACCGAAGCGCGTTTTGACGCGGTCATCCTCGGCAAACGGAACGTAGTAGCTTCGGTGCGGCAACGTGCCCACACGCTCAAAGCGTTCAAATTCCCTGTTGTGATCCATACATCTTCTCCTATTCTTTTATAATATGATGGCCGCCCTCAAGCTCGCTTTGCTTGCCACTCGGTAGATGAAGCGTAGCAAGACAGCCCTGCGGAACGGTAATTTCATACGTGATCTCGTCGCCGTCTCCATACCGCCACGCGCTCCGAACAACACCGAATTTTGTCTCAATGGATGCATTTATGTGTCCAAGTCGTCGATCTGGGTGAGGGGCAATGACCATTTTCTCATAGCCCACACCGTCTTCGCAGACCGTAATGCCCGCCGCCACGCCGAAGATCCAGTCATAGACCGAACCGTACGCGTAGTGGTTAAAGGAGTTCATATCCGCCGACCAAAAGCTGCCGTCCTCCTTGATGCTGTCCCAATGCTCCCAGATGGTAGTCGCCCCGTGAAGCACCGAATACAGCCACGAGGGGCTTTTCTCCTGAAGCAAAAGATCGTAAGCCACGTCGGCATAGCCGTTTTCGGACAGCGCGTGCAGAATGTGCGGCGTGCCGATAAAGCCGGTGGTGATGCGCGTTCCGTTGTCGCGGATCAGACGTACAAGCTCCTTGGCCAGCCGCTCGCGCTCGCCCTCCTCACAAAGACCAAAGCGAAGGATGACCGAAAGCGAGGTCTGCGTGACGGCCTTGACGGGACGGTTGGTGGCCAGCGCATCGTATTTAGGATACAGCTTGGGCAACCCGTTTTCCATAAAGAAGCGACGGAAAGTTTCGCGGATATTCCCGCTTAGTGTCTCATAATAAACACTATCCTTGCCAAGTGTCCTGCAGATCTTGGCCATCAAGGAGGAGATGTGAGCAAAATACGCCGTGGCCAGAAGGTCGGTCTGCGTGGCGCCAACGTATATACCCTCGCCCGCATCCATCGCCAGCCAGTCACCGAAATGCGTGCCGCCCATATAGGCGAACTCCTCGTCGCCAAAGGCGTGAATGCACTCGATGTAGCGCGCCATCATATCAAAGTTTTGCTCAAGGACCGAACGGTCCCCCGAGGCGAGATAGATCTCCCAAGGACAGATGATCGCCGCATCGCCCCACGCGACCGCCGGGCTCTTGTTGCCAAAGCCGCTGCAGTCGGGGATGACGTGCGGTACGGTGCCGTTTTCCTTTTGCTCGGCGCGCATATCTCCCAGCCACTTTTTAAAGAACCGCGTTACGTCATAGTTGATGGCGGCGGTGCGGCAAAAGACCTCCGCGTCTCCCGTCCACCCAAGTCTTTCGTCTCTCTGGGGACAGTCTGTAGGAATATCCAGGAAATTACTGCGCTGCCCCCAGATGATATTTCGATACAGCTGATTGATCTTTTCGTTGCCGCACGAAAAGTCACCGATGCGTTTCATATCGGAATAGACCGCCACCGAGGTAAAGTCCGTGAGGCGTATCTCCTTTTGCGGAAACTCGTCCAGGCGAATATAGCGGTAGCCCTGGAAGGTGAATTTGGGCTTCAGCACATCCTCACCGCCGCTGAGAATGTATTGCATTTTGTTTTTGGCATCGCGGTAATTGTCGGTATAAAAATTGCCGTCACCATCGAGCACCTCGGCGTGCGAAAGCACAACGCGCTCACCCCGCCTTCCCTTGATCCGGATCTCGACGTAGCCCGCCAGATTCTGCCCGAAATCGATCACACGCTCGCCCTTTGGCGTCAGGATCAGCTCCTTGGCAGGAAGACGCTCCTGCTCCCTTATCCACTCGCCCTCCTGCGGGATGAGCTCCACGCCCGCGAGCGTGGTGTCAAGTGCGGCCTCGCCCATGTAGCGGCTCTCAGCCGTCAGATCCTGCGTCTCCCCGTTGTAGATCTCGGAATCCAGCACCTGCGAGGAATACACCTGCCAGCCCTCGCCGCTGAACACCCATTCCTCGCGTCCGTCCTCGTAGCAAAGGTGAAGGGCGGCAATGACGCTGAGATGGTCTACGTACACACGCCGGCGATCTTCGCCGCGTACAAGCCCCATCGCCCATCCCTTGCCGCAATGTACCTGAAAAACGTTCTCCGCGCTTGTAAGACATTCTACGACGTCATAGCGCTGATATTGCACGCGCTTTTTATAGCTTGTCCAGCCGGGCGCCAAAACCGCGTCGCCCACGCGCCGTCCGTTGATATTCAGCTCATATACTCCCATGGCGGAAACGTATGCCGTTGCCGCCTTTATCCTGCCTCTCAGTGCAATGTTCTTCGCAAAGATCAAGGCCGTGCTCTCGCACGCGTGCGGACTCCAAATCCAGCTTGCCTTTTGTATCATTTTGCCACCTCCGTTTTTCTAATTATAGCACACATCCTCCAAAAGTACAATACGAAAAAAGACCGTTTTCACGGTCTTTTTTCGTGTTTCTTAAAGTGACTTTACCGAAAGGCTTACGCCAAAAACGATGCTCTCCTTTGCCCCAATGCGACAGTAGGTGAAGCGATCGTCAAGCTCGGTGGTACAGGGCTCAAGACCCATCGCATAGTCACCGCTTGCCCGGCTCTTCCACTCGACAAAATGCGGCAAGGTTTCGCCCGTATAGTTTAATGTGAGACACTTTTTGACGGTTTCGTTGACCAGCGAGATCTCCGGCTTGCGTAGCGTCAGGAAGTAGCAGACCTCCTCCTCACCGTCCACCGGTGCCCCCATTTCATACGCGGTGCTCTCATTTTTGGCAGACCACGGCGTACGCGGCTCGCACTTTTGGATATCGGCTACCACACGCGCACCCGCATCCAACATCGGATAACCCACGTTGATGTGATACAAAAGGCAGTAGTCCTCCTCGCGTTCGCCCTCGTTTTGGAGCGTATCCTCAAGCGTAAGCGTCTCGCCTCCGATATCGGCAGTAATTCGGCGGCGAAGCACCAGATTCTTGCCAAACAGCGCGGTGTCGCGAATGACCGCCTCCACCACGATGCCCCCCTCATTGCACTCGGCGCGAACGATCTCGGCGGGAATGTTGTGAAGTGTACCGTGAAGCTCATAGCCCTCTCGGCCACCCACGCTGTCAAGCCCGCAGGTGTAGACCATGCCGCCCTCAAAGCGGCTCAGAAAAGGCAGCTCTCGTTTGGTGAATCCATTTCGCGAAACAAACGATACATTTTGTCCCTTGTGATACAGTTGCATCACATCACACGCCTTGTCCACGTTAAGAAGAAAGCGGATCTTACCGGTATCGCAATCCAAAATGTCCAAGCCCTTTCCCCTGCCCTCGCTCAGCGTGTAGCGGCGAATGCTCGCCAGCTGTCCGAAATTCGAAACTCTTTTGTCCATATGTTTACTCCTTGTCCGCAGAATTTTTGCTGTGTATTTGACTCGGTCTTTCCTTTCATTATATCACCGTCCGCGCAGGCCGTCAAGCGTTCTCTCAAAAAAAGAACACGGACACAAGGCGCCTGCCGGAGGGCAGGCGCCTTTGAGATCTGAATTACATATGGCTGAACACCTTAAGGATTCGGAGGGCATCGGCCTTCATGACCTGACGGGCCCCATATCCGATGTTGTGATAGTAATCGGCCTCAACCGTATTCACGATCTCCTTGGCCTTGGCATAGCCTGCATAAGCCATATACGAATAATAATTGATCTTGCGAATTCCTCTGCGGATGACCTCGCGATAATCCTCATCGGAAACACCGCTTCCTCCGTGCATCACAAGCGGAATATCGGTTTTCTTTGTAATTTCGGTGATAAGCTCCATGTCTAGATTGGGCTCCTTTTTGTAAAGGCCGTGGACAGCACCGAAGGCGATCGCCAGAGCATCCACGTTGGTCTTCTCAAGAAAATCACCGACAAGCTCGGGCTTGGTGTATAGCTCGCGCTCATCCCCAGGCGCAGGCTGCTCGCGCTTGCGAACGTCCATGGCCTCACTTCCCTCTCGCTCGGGAAGCGCCCCCAGCTCGCCCTCAACGTCAACACCGTGCTCATGGGCATAGTCGGTTACCATTCGGGTTCCCTTGGTGTTTTCATCATAAGGAAGATCGGAAAAATCAATCATAATGGAGGTAAAGCCGAAATCGATGGCGCGCTTGCAATATTCAAAATCCTCGCCGTGATCCAAATGAACACAGACTCTTGTCTTGCTTCGTTTGGCAAGCTCCACCATCATCGGTCCGACCCGATCGATCGGCACAATTCTCTCATGCAGCTGTGCGTGCGCGATAATGACCGGAACGTCCAGCTCCTCTGCCGCCTCAAGCACGGCAATCAGCGATTCCAGGTTCGGGGTGTTGAAGTTTGCGACCGCGATCTGTCTTCTCTTACCCTCTTCTAAAACTTCTTTCAATCCTACAAGCATAGTCTCTTACCTCTCAATATCTATAATTTCATAGCCCAAATACGTGCGGAAGGCTTCCTCAAGCACGTATTTCATATGTCCGACACCCACCGTTGTGTGATGCTTGAAGCCTCCCTTGGCCAAACGAAGCAGCTTGCTTTGCAGGTCGGGGATCTCCGCCACACCGCCACAGCCAAAGAAGGCCTCCTCGATGACATCCTCGGTGAACCTTGCCTCACTGACGTACACCTTGAGCTTGCCGTCCTCGGTAAAGCCGTTGGAGAAGGTCATATCAAAGGGGGCGATCCGGCCCTCGTTGGTGCCCCAGCCGCTACCGGGGTCACCCTTGGCAAACATCTTGTGCTCGGTCACCGTTCCCCTGCCCGCCATCAAGCCTTGCGCCACGGGGCCGCAATGGAACAGGATCACCTTGTTCTCGTCGTCGCCGTAGTTGTTGTTCCAGTCCAGGCAGGCCGTAGGCTTGCCGCTGGCCAGCTGCATGGCGCGCATGGTGATGGCGCTTGTCAGGTCGATCTCGCAGGAGCAAACGATGCCGCGATCGTTGAGCTCGGAGATGAGCACACACGGGCACACCCGAAGAATGGTCTCCATCTCGTTCCAGCAGCGAAGCGTAATGGCATCCAGTCGATATTCCTCGATGTACTCGTCGATCACCACCGAGATCTTGGCCAGCGTGAGCTTGTTTTTCATCGGAACGCGGGAGAAATCGGTGTAGGCCTCCAGGCGCTCAAGCTTTGCAAGGACCGCCGCCTCGTCATCCGCCTTGGCCTGCACCTTGAAAATAAGCTCGGAGAGATCAAAGCTCTCGACGTTAATGCCGTAGCGCTGAAGCGTCACCTCGTCAAAGCGAACCGTCTTGAAGGCTGTGGTCCTGGCGCCGATACAGCCGAGGTTAAAGCGCTTCATTCCCTTGACCACGCGACAGATGGCGGCAAAATCGTCAAGGTTTTGACGGAACGCCTCGCTCAGCGGTTGTACCACGTGCGGCTTCATCACCGTAAAGGGCAGCTTGTACTGGTAGAACACGTCGGTCACCGAGAACTTCCCGCAATAGGCATCGCGGCGGTGCTGAAAATCCATCTTGCCGAGCTCATCGGGATAGGCCTGCATCAGAATGGGCACACCGGCATCCTGCAGGGCAGTGATAGCGCCGTTTTCGTCGGCGAAAATGGGCATGGAGAAGATCACACCATCATACTGGCCTTCATGCTCTTTCAGCCACTTAGCGTACAGGCGGCCCTCGTCCCGGGTCTCCACGCCGCCATAACGGGTCAGCTCGGCATCCATGGCGATGTAGTCATAACCGGCATCAGTTACAGCCTTGATCATGTCCTCGCGAGCACCGTAGATCAGTTCACCAGGCATAAAGCCGCGGTTGCAGAAGCAAAGGGCAAAAGTCATCTTTTTCATAATATGTATCCTCCTTAGATGGTTTCAAAATGGAATGTGACTTGGGTTTTCACAGTTTCAAAGGACTTAAGTACAGGCAAAGTGCCGTTTTCCCGCTCGAATTTGCGGCCCATGATGTAGCAATTGGTGGGTTCCAGGGCGCATACATAGTCGCCGCTGGCCATGCTCCGCCAGTGAGCCAGAATGGGCAACGTCTCGCTCCAGGTCATCTCCACCCGGGTGTGGATGGACTCGTTGACCAGGGAAGCCTTATGCTCCATGTTCTCGTGGAAGAATACCCGCTCCTCCTCGCCGGGAGTGGGCGCATCAAAGGTGGTTTCTCTGCCAAGACCAGTTGCGGCAAAGGGCGTTCTGGGGCTGGTCTTTCGCTTTTCGGGCAGTTCCAGATGGGCTTTCTCAGAAATGAAGGGGTAGCCAAAATTGCAATGGTAAAGAACTGCGTGTTCCTCATCCTTGAAGCCCAGATTGGTGATCTCATCAGATACCGTAATATCCGCGCCCATCATCGGAATGCGGATGGTACGCTTCAATTCCAAGTTGTAGCCAAACAGTGCCGTTTCCCGGACAGTGCCCTTGATGACGATGCAGTTTTCTTCCTCGTACACGGCAACTGGATCGGCGGGGAGGCTGTGATACCGTCCATGTTGGGTC
This sequence comes from Clostridia bacterium, assembly GCA_017621015.1. Taxonomy (GTDB): domain Bacteria; phylum Bacillota; class Clostridia; order Oscillospirales; family CAG-272; genus RGIG8775. Next base: position 9,007 of record JAGAUC010000169.1, read on the forward strand.
TGCCATTCGTCTCCATCCCGGTGGGGACCGCCCGTGGTGCGCAGGCCGCAGGTATAGAGCAGTCCGCCGGGGAAGGTGTTTAAGAATTCCAGTTCGTAGGGATTAATTGATGCGGGACTGTCGTAGCCGTTTTTGCTGATGAAGGTCACATTGGTTCCCTTGTAGCGGACCTGTCCGATATCCAGACCCGTATCCGGCAGGATATCCACCTGCAGACCTCCTGCTGTGCTGACCTCAATGATCTCGGTGCCTTTTGCTTTTCCTTCGCTCACCCGTACACGTCGCAGGGTATACAGCTGTTGGGAATGGCACACATAGCCGCTTTTCAGAATTGTTTCCATGGCATAGCTCCTCTCATGGTATTTTCATTTTTATTGTAGAAAAAGTGAGGAAGAAAAAATATAGAATACTGTATGAAAGACTTTGAAATCGTCCGAGCCTGTGATACAATATCAATGTTAGTTTTTGTGCAGAATGTGGAGGTGCAGCGTGGTTTCGGTATTTAACTTAAAAGAACTGGAGCATCTTCTGGAGGATTTCTACCGGATCACCCAGATCCGTATTACCGTTTTTGATGATCAGTTTCAGGAAATCGTTTCCTATCCCGACAGCAGACCTAATTTTTGCCAGATGATCCGTTCCTGCGAGGAAGGCAGAAAAGCCTGTGCCAAGTGCGATGCCGATGCCTGTGCCTACGCTGCCCGGCAGAATAAAACCCACATTTACAGGTGCCATGCTGGCCTCACGGAAGCCATCATGCCCCTTCATGTGGGCAAGGTATTGGTTGGTTATCTTCTATTTGGTCATGTATTTGCCTATGACAGTCTC
>JAGAUC010000170.1 GCA_017621015.1 Clostridia bacterium
GAGAGTTTAGGTCAAGCCTTTTTAAAGGCTTGCGGGGTATGGGGCAGAGCCCCATGCTCTCTTCGACTAATCAAAATTTGAAGCGTCCCGGTTGAAAATGTAAAAAAGCTTTATAAAATATATTCGGAAGGAACAAATACCATGCTTGAACTGTCAAAGAAATCCAACCTTTTGGAGCAGAAGTCCTACCGCTACCAGGTGCAGGACGTTGTCGATCCCAACCTGTACCGCGATGTGTACCCCTACGACCAGGTGCCAAAGGTCCCCTTCAACCACCGCCGCGTGCCCATGGGTATGCCCGAGGAGATCTGGATCACCGACACCACCATGCGCGACGGCCAGCAGTCGGTTGAGCCGTACACGGTGGATCAGATCGTCGATCTGTATAAGCTGATGTCGCGTCTGGGCGGTCCCAAGGGCATCATTCGCCAGACCGAATTTTTTATTTACAGTAAGAAGGACCGCGAGGCGGTCGAGCGCTGCCGTGACCTGGGGCTCCGATTCCCGGAGATTACCACCTGGATCCGCGCCACCAAGGAGGACTTCAAGCTGGTGCGCGATCTTGGCATCAAGGAGACCGGCATTCTGGTCTCGGCCTCGGACTACCACATCTTCAAAAAGCTCAAAATGACGCGCCGCGAGGCCATGAACACCTATCTTGCCACGGTGGCGGAGGCGTTTGAAGCGGGCGTAATGCCGCGTTGCCATCTGGAGGACATTACGCGAGCCGACTTCTACGGCTTTGTTGTGCCCTTTGTCAACGAGCTCCAGCGGATGGCCGAGGACGCGGGCATTCCCGTCAAGATCCGCGCCTGTGACACCATGGGCTACGGCGTGCCGTACACCGAGGTTGCGCTTCCGCGAAGCGTATCGGGTATCATCTACGGTCTCCAGCACTATTCCGACGTTCCCTCGGAGATGCTGGAGTGGCACGGACACAACGATTTCTACAAGGCGGTGGCCAATGCGTCCACTGCGTGGCTGTATGGCGCGTGCGCCGTCAACTGCTCGCTTCTCGGAATCGGCGAGCGGACGGGTAACATCCCGCTGGAGGCTATGGTCTTCGAGTACGCCTCGCTGCGCGGCAGCTTAGACGGCATGGACCCGACGGCCATCACGGATATTGCCAACTATTTCAAGGAAAATATGGGCTATGACATCCCCCCGATGACGCCGTTTGTGGGCAAAAATTTCAACGTCACGCGCGCGGGCATTCACGCCGACGGCCTGCTTAAGGACGAGGAGATCTACAACATTTTCGATACCAAGACCATTTTGGGCCGCCCCGCAGGCGTGATGGTGACCAAGACCTCGGGTCTGGCGGGCATTGCCTACTGGATGAACGAGCACTACGGGCTGTCGGGCGACAAAATGATCGACAAGCGCGATCCGCTGGCGCTGGCGCTTAAGAGCTGGATCGATGAAGAGTACGAAAACGGAAGACAGACCGCCCTTTCGGATAGCGAGCTTGAGGAAAAGATCGCCGAGCTGTCCGAAAAATTCAGCAGCTGAGAGGCAGAAAATGGAAACAAAACAACGAACGCAATCGATCGCGGACAGCGTGTTTCTGGCGCTGGAGAATGACATTCTCAGCGGCGCGCTGAAAAAGGGCGATCTCATCACCGAGCTTAAGGCCTGCGAGCAGTTTGGTGTCAGCCGTACCCCCGTGCGCGAGGCACTCCAGCGTCTCCGCCAGGAGGGGCTTGTGGAGGAAAGCGGCAAGGGCGCGACCGTCATCGGCATTACCGAGGCGGACATTGACGACATTTACGAGGTGCGAAGCCGTGTGGAGGGCTTGGCCGCCGCCAGGTGTGCCGAGCGCATTTCGGTGGAGGAGCAGAGGCGGCTGTCGGAAAGCGTGGCGTTGCAGGAGTTTTACGCCGAGCGCGGCGCGGCGGACTCTCTGCGCAACCTGGACAGCGAATTTCACCGTCTGATCTTCTCGTATTGTGGCAGTCGCACCATGGAAACGCTGCTTTTGGAGCTTCACCGAAAGGTTAAGCTTGTGCGCCGTGTGTCGGTGGAAAACCCCACGCGCGCAAGGGAGGCGGTGGGTGAGCACCGCGCCATCCTTGAGGCCATTGCGGCACGTGACGCGGGGCAGGCCGAGGCGCTTATGGCGCAGCACATCCGCAACGCCAAGCACAACATTGATAAAACCAAAGGAAGGGAATAATTATGGGACTGACAATCGCACAAAAGATCATAAAGGCACACCTGCTTGAGGGTGAGATGGTGGCGGGCAAGGAGATCGCGCTTCGCATCGACCAGACCTTAACGCAGGACGCCACGGGCACCATGGCGTATCTGGAATTTGAGGCCATTGGCCTTCCGCGCGTGCGCACCGAGCTTTCGGTGGCGTACATCGATCACAACACGCTGCAATCGGGCTTTGAGAACGCCGACGACCACCGCTACATCCAGTCGGTGGCCAAGAAATACGGCATTCGCTTCTCGCGCCCCGGCAACGGAATCTGTCACCAGGTGCACCTTGAGCGCTTCGGCGTTCCCGGTA
>JAGAUC010000171.1 GCA_017621015.1 Clostridia bacterium
AGAATGTCGGTAAAGAGCGCGCGTCCCTCGGCCGAAGCGGTGATGTCGTAAAACACCAGCTCATCGGCGCCGCAGTCGCTGTAGTAGCGTGCCAGCTCCACGGGCGAGGAAACGTCGCGAAGCCCCTTGAAATTCACACCCTTTACCACGCGTCCGTCGCGGACATCCAGGCAGGGAATAATGCGCTTTGTAATCATTTTGCCACCTCGATTGCTTGTCCAAGATCGATCGCACCGGTGTAGTAGGCCTTGCCGATGATCGCGCCGTAAAGCGAGAGCTCGGAAAGCGCGCGGACGTCGTCCAGCGTGGAAACGCCGCCCGAGGCTACGATCTGCATTTGGTAACGCTCGCTCATTTCCTTATAGAGCGCGCGGTTGGTGCCGCGCATATTGCCGTCACGCGAGATGTCGGTGCAAATGAGCGTGCGGACGCCGAGCGCCTCAAGGTCTTTGCAGAATTCGTGTAGCGTAAGCGCAGAAAGCTCTGTCCAGCCCTTGATGGCCACAAAGCCGTCGCGAATGTCCACGCCTACGGCAATTTTTTCGCCGTAGGTGGCAATGGCCTTTTCCAGAAACGCGCGGTCGGTAACGGCGGCGGTGCCGAGAATGACACGGTCCACGCCTACCGAAAGGTATTTTTCCACGGTCTGCATGTCACGGATGCCACCGCCGATCTCGCTGAAAAGATCGGTGTTTTTGACAATGTTTTCTACGGTGCCAAGATTGGGCGTGTTGCCGTCGCGTGCGCCCTCCAGATCGACCAGATGAATGAATTTTGCCCCCTTGGCGGCAAAATCCTTGGCCACCGAGAGCGGCGAGTCGCTGTAAACGGTCATTTGGTTGTAGTCGCCCTTAAGTAGGCGCACCACCTTGCCGTCATAGAGATCAATTGCGGGAAAAAGATTCATATCCTGCCCTCCCATTCACAGAAGCCCTTGAGAATGGCAAGGCCCACCTTGCCGCTTTTTTCGGGGTGAAACTGGCATCCGCACACGTTGCCGCGTGCAACGGCCGCCGTAAGCGGCGCGCCGTATTCGGCCGTGGCAATGGTATCGGCGGCACAGTTCACACCTGCGTACGAGTGAACGAAGTACACGCAGTCCCCGTCCTCAATGTGACGGAAAATGGGGTGCTTTTGCCCCTCAAAGTGCAGAGCATTCCAACCGATATGGGGGATCTTCAGTCCCCCCGGGATCTGCTCGTCGATCGGGCGGACGGTTCCGCCAATGAGCGAAAGCCCATCGTGCTCGCCGTATTCATAGCTTTTCTCAAACAGCATTTGCATGCCCAGGCAAATGCCCATAAGCGGCGTGCCGCTTGCGGCCTTCTCGACCAGCAGCGTGTCCAGCTCCTTCTCACGGAGCTTGGCGGCGGCATCGGCAAAGGCACCGACGCCCGGCAAAAGCAGACGCTCCGCCGAGGCGATCACCTCTCTCTCTCCGCTGACCGTGACCTCCTCGCCGATAAAGGCGAAGGAGCTGGTAAGGGAAAAGAGATTTCC
>JAGAUC010000002.1 GCA_017621015.1 Clostridia bacterium
AAAGCGTGATATACTCTGTAAAGTATTTTACTTTACACTGAGCGTCAAGAGGAAATTATGTTTGAAAAAGACGTCAAGGAGCTTTCCCTGCTGCTCGACTTTTACGGCGAGCTTTTAAGCGAGAGAAAGCAGGCGGTTCTCGCCTTATATTATAATGAAGACTTTTCTCTTGCCGAGATCGCCGATGAGATCGGGATCTCAAGGCAGGGCGCAAGGGATCTGATCAAAAAGGCCGAGGAGGAGCTTCACCGATTCGAGGAAAAGCTCGGGCTTGTCGAGCGCTTTGAAGAAGCAAAGCGCCGCCTGAAGACCATTCGCCATCTAAGCGAAGGGGTGGATCTGCCCCGGGAGCTCGCCTCGGAAATGGAAGCTCTTGCCGATCTCTTTAAGTAAAATATTAAGAAAGGAAGGTGTCATATGTTTCAAAGCCTAAGCGAAAAACTAAACAACGCCTTCAAAAAATTCAAAAACAAAGGAAAGCTCACGGAGGCCGACGTCAAAGCCGGTATGCGAGAGATCAAGCTTGCTTTACTTGAGGCCGACGTTAACTTTAAAGTCGTTAAGGATTTTGTAAATACCGTTTCCGCACGCGCGGTCGGTAGCGAGGTTCTGGAATCGCTGGTCCCCGCTCAGCAGGTCATAAAGATCGTCAACGAGGAGTTGACGGCACTGATGGGTGGCTCGCAGGCCAAGCTCACCATCTCCCCCAAGCCCCCCACGGTCATTATGATGGTCGGTCTTCAGGGTGCGGGCAAGACCACGCACGCCGCAAAGCTGGCCGGCCTTTACAAGTCTCAGGGCAAAAACCCGCTTTTGGTCGCGTGTGACATCTACCGTCCCGCAGCGATCAAGCAGCTGGAGATCCTCGGCGAAACACTGAGCATTCCCGTTTTCTCGATGGAAAGCGGCAATTCTCCCGTAAAGATCGCCAAGGAAGCGCTCAAATACGCTGAGAAAAAGGGTCACGATATGGTCTTTGTCGACACGGCAGGCCGTCTGCACATCGACGAGGAGCTGATGGATGAGCTAAAGAACATCAAGGCGGATGTCTCCCCCACCGAGATCCTTCTGACCATCGACGCCATGATCGGCCAGGATGCCGTGACGGTGGCCGACCACTTCAACCAGCTTTTGGACATCACGGGCGTGATCCTCACCAAGCTCGACGGCGACACACGTGGCGGTGCGGCACTTTCAGTCAAGCACGTAACGGGAAAGCCAATCAAGTTTATCGGTACAGGCGAAAAGCTGGATAAGATCGAGCCCTTCCACCCTGACCGTATGGCCTCGCGTATCCTCGGTATGGGTGATGTTTTGACTCTGATCGAAAAGGCAGAAAAGAGCTTTGACGAAAAGAAGGCAAAGGAGCTTGAGGAAAAGATCCTCAAATCCACCTTTACCCTGGACGATTATCTGGACCAGTTCGATCAGCTCAAGAATATGGGCAGTATGGAGCAGCTTGCTTCCATGATGCCCGGCGTCAAGCCCTCACAGCTGAAGGATGCCAAGATCGACGAAAAGCTGATCGCACATCAGGAGGCTATCATCAAGGCCATGACCAAGCAGGAGCGCGCCAAGCCCGAAATGCTTAACGCCTCGCGCAAAAAGCGCATTGCGGCAGGAAGCGGAACCACCGTGGAGGAGGTCAATCGCCTTCTTAAGCAGTTCGACCAGATCCGTTCGCTAATGAAGTCCTTTTCAAACCCCGCAAAGCTCGCACGCTTTGGCAAAGGAAGAATGAAACTCCCGTTTTGATAACGGAATTTCTATAAAAAACAATTAAAAAACATATTTGGAGGAAAAGAAAAATGGTAAAAATCAGACTTAAGAGAATTGGCGCCAAGAAGGCTCCTACCTACCGCCTTGTTGTAGCAGACAGCCGCTACCCCAGAAACGGTAAGTTCATTGAGGAGATCGGCTACTACAGCCCCATTTCCGAGCCTGTACAGCTGAGCATCGACGCTGACAAGGCAAAGGACTGGATCAGCAAGGGTGCACAGCCCACTGAGACCGTAAAGGCTCTTCTTAAGAAGTCCGGCATCGTTGACTAAGCCCGGACGAGGACAGACAAATGGCAGATTTGAAAACAACCCTTATCGATATTGCCAAAGCCATCGTTGACTCTCCCGATGAGGTCGTCGTTACCGAAAGCGAGAACGAAAACAGCATCACGCTGGTGCTGAGCGTTGCCGCTGACGACATGGGAATGGTGATCGGTAAGCACGGTAAGATTGCCAAGGCCATCCGCTCTTTGATCAAGGCGGCTGCCGGCAACACCGGAAAAAAGGTCAATGTCGAAATCAAATAACAACCATTGTACGCCCGATCTTGTCGGGGAGCAAAAGGGCGATTCGTCGCCCTTTTTCCATATCCCAAGCCGAGAGGAATTGCTTGCGCTCCTCTTAAAAGAGAGAAAAGACATCTCCTTTTTCTCCGAGGACGACCTGATTCAGTTAAGCAGTTTTTTTCATAGTGAAGCCCGCGACACCTTCCTGCGGAACGCGACAGACGAACTTAAAAAGCGCCAAACGATCACCGTCGATGCCCGGGCAAGAATCCTCGAGCTCTCCGAAAAAATGGTCCTACTGGCACGTAGGATCTCGGCACCTCCAAAAGAAGGGATCCCCCTCAGCAAGGCCTGCGCGACGCTCACAGAGCACATCGATGAGCAGAAACAATTTATTCACACGAATATTATATTTTCTTTAAATAATAAAATGCTTTTTCTTAAAGACAACAACAGCTTTTTCCAAATGGAAAGAAAAATTCTCTTGCTGGAAATCGCTCAAAAAGCACTTGAAATCCTCCCCAACGATTGGGAGATCACACGGCACAAGCTTTTATCGCATTCGCCAAAAGAGCAGCTACCTATGCTCTCCACAGCCATCGACTGTTGCAACTCGGTAGAAGAGCGCTTGGCCTCCGATCTTGTTCTGGCAGCCAAAGCCGCCAAGGTCAAAAATGCCGAGAGATACAGCAACATTCTCCATAAAACCGCAATGTATCTTTATGATACGGCAGTCCTTCTCAAGTCCATCGAACGAAAGGAAGTATAGTATGTCAAAATACATTCTTGCCCTGGATCAGGGAACGACCTCGTCAAGAGCCATTTTGTTTACACCCGGTGGCGTCCCCGTTTCCTCTGCCGCCTACGAGTTTGAGCAGATCTTTCCGCAAAGCGGCTGGGTGGAGCACAATCCCGGCGAGATCTTCGGCTCCCAACTCCGCGCCACACGCAAGGCTATGGAAAAGGTGGGGGCCACAGCGGATGACATTTTGACCATCGGTATCACCAATCAGCGCGAGACTACGGTGGTCTGGGAGCGCGACACCGGCAATCCTATCGGCAACGCCATCGTTTGGCAATGCCGACGCACGGCGGAATTCTGTGACGGATTGGTAAAGAGCGGCTACACCGAGAGCATTCGCGAGAAGACCGGTCTTCTGATCGATTCGTATTTTTCTGCCAGCAAGCTTCGCTGGATCCTGGATAACGTGGAGGGCGCACGTGCTCGCGCCGAGCACGGCGAGCTTTGCTTTGGCACGGTGGACTCCTGGCTTCTGTACAATTTGACCGGCGGCAAGGTACACGCCACCGACTATTCCAACGCTTCGCGCACCATGCTTTTCAATATTCATACGCTCACATGGGACGAGGAGCTTCTGCGTCTCTTTGACATTCCCGCCTCTATGATGCCAACGGTTCTCCCCTCCTCGCACCGCTTCGGCTTTACCGACAAAAAGCTATTTGGCAAAGAAATTCCCATCTCGGGCATCGCAGGCGATCAGCAGGCGGCGCTTTTCGGCCAAAACGGAACCAAGGTAGGCGACGTCAAAAACACCTACGGAACCGGCGGCTTTCTTTTGATGAACACGGGAAGCACGCCAATTCTCTAGCAAAACGGACTGCTCACCTCGATTGCGTGGGGACTTGACGGAAGGATCACCTATGCACTGGAGGGCTCGGTCTTTATCTGCGGTGCGGCCATCGGCTGGCTTCGTGACGCAATGGGGCTTCTGGCAAGCTCAGCCGAGAGCGAGTCCGTCGCTCGAAGTGTAAACGATTCGGACGGCGTTTGCTTTGTTCCCGCTTTTGTAGGCCTTGGCACACCTTATTGGGACCCGTATACCCGCGGTGCCATTTTCGGCATCTCGCGCGGCACAACACGTGCCCACATCGTCCGTGCGGTTCTTGAAGCCATGTGCTTCCAGACCGCCGACGTGCTTGAGGTTATGAAAACGGACACCGGCTTTGCACCGAGTGCCCTTCGCGTGGACGGCGGTGCCAGCGCCAACAACCTATTGCTTCAAATGCAGGCCGATCTTCTGGGGCTCCCCGTCCTTCGCCCTGCCTGCATCGAGACGACCGCCCTTGGCGCGGCACGCCTGGCGGGGCTGGCTGAGGACTGTATGGACCAAGGCGGCACGGAAACCGCCGATACCTTCTCACCCGATATGGCAGAGAACGAGCGTGAAGCCAAGCTCGCGCTTTGGCATAAAGCCATCGAGCGCACAAAAGGCTGGTTGAAGGAGAATTGACGGTTAATTTTACAGTTTTGACAAACAATAATAAAAACACCCTTGATTGAAAGGAAAAAGTATGATAAAGAAGAGAAAATGTGCCGTGATCGGTTGCGGCTTTGTGGGCGCGACCACGGCATACACGCTTATGAAAAGCCGCCTTTTTTCGGAAATGGTGCTGCTTGACGCCAACCCCAAAAAGGCCATCGGCGAGGCCGAGGATCTGTCGCACGGCCTCTCCTTCAATTCCCCAATGGAGATCTATGCCGGCAATTATGAGGATCTCACCGATGCCTCGATCATCGTCATTGCCGCCGGTGCCGGCCAGAAGGACGGCGAAACACGTATGGATCTTCTGGAAAAGAACGTCCGTATTTTTGAGACCATCATGGGCAACATCCGCCGCGTCGGAACAGAAGCCATTTTGTTGGTCGTGACCAACCCCGTGGACGTGCTGACACAGGTAACTCTCCGCCTCTCGGGTCTGCCCCGCGAGCGTGTCATCGGCTCGGGCACGGTGCTGGATACCGCACGGTTGAAATATCTGCTGGGCAAGCGCTTTGGTGTGGATGCGCGCAACGTGCACGCCTTCATTCTCGGCGAGCACGGCGACAGCGAGCTTCCCGTATTCAGCAGTGCCAATATTTCGGGCGTTGACCTTGTGGACTTCTGCAGTGCCGGCTGCAAAAACGAGGAGCTTTGCTCACTCGAGAGCCTGGAGCCGGTCTTTGAGGAGGTCAAAAACAGCGCCTACCGCATCATTGACGGTAAGGGCGCGACCTATTATGCCATTGCCGAGGCGGTGCTTCGCATCGTGTCCGCCATTATGCGCGACGAAAAGACCATTCTGCCGGTCTCGGCGTATATCGAGGATTACTACGGCGCACACGACGTCTGCATCGGCGTTCCCTGCATCGTCGGGCGCGGCGGCGTGGAAAGTGTGCTGAAGATCCCGCTGGACGAACGCGAGCAGGAGCGCTTCCGCTATTCCGCCTCGGTCATTCACTCGGCATACGACTCGCTTCATATTCTCCGTTAAAGCGCAAGGCCGCCTCCCTCGAGGCGGCCTTTTTTGCCTGAAATTCAAGCATTTGTGCAATTTGGCAAAAACTTTGTTAAAAATTTGGCAGAAATAATTGAAGTAACCTCTTTACAAACGGCAAAAAAAGTGATATTATATATGGGAATGATATTTTTTATTTTATCATATTTTATATTAGGAGGAATTGAACATGGCAATTCAAAGAAAAAAAATGTCCATGGACGGTAATACCGCGGCGGCGCACGTTTCGTATGCGTTCACCGAGGTTGCCGCGATCTACCCCATCACACCTTCTTCCGTAATGGCTGAGCTGACGGACTCCTGGTCCGCTACCGGTCTCAAGAACATTATGGGCGAGCAGGTAAAGGTTACGGAGATGCAGTCCGAGGCAGGTGCCGCAGGTACTGTTCACGGCTC
>JAGAUC010000172.1 GCA_017621015.1 Clostridia bacterium
CAGGTCAAGCAGGCGGTGGTTGGCTACGGACGCGCGGAAAAGAAGCAGGTCATTTCGATGGTCACCATGCTTCTCGGACTTGAAAAGCCACCCAAGCCCGACGATACGGCCGACGCGCTTGGGCTTGCGATCTGCCACGCTCATAGCGGTTGCTCTCGTCTGGCAGATTATTACAACAAAAAATAAGAGGACAGAATATGTGGTATTCACAGAATTGGAAAGACTATGAACTTATAGACACCTCAGAGGGAGAGCGTCTGGAGCGCTGGGGCGAGTATCTTTTGATCCGTCCCGACCCGCAGATCGTGTGGAAAAACGAGAAAAAGAGTCCGCTCTGGAAAAAGGCGGATGCAACCTATAAGCGCTCCTCGGGCGGAGGAGGTGGCTGGAAGAACAGCCGTGTGCCCGAGCAGTGGCGCATCGGCTACGGAGGTCTTCGTTTTGTCATTCGCCCGACCGGCTTTAAGCATACGGGACTTTTCCCCGAGCAGGCGGCCAATTGGGACTGGTTTTCCGAGCTTATTCGCAATGCCGGGCGCCCCATCAAGGTGCTGAATCTGTTTGCCTACACGGGAGGTGCTACCGTTGCCGCCGCCAAGGCGGGGGCTTCGGTCTGCCATGTGGATGCGGCCAAGGGAATGGTGGCGCAGGCCAAGGAAAATGCGGCCCTCAGCGGCCTTGCGGACGCTCCCATTCGCTACATTGTGGACGACTGCAAGAAGTTCGTGGAGCGTGAGATCAAGCGCGGAAACCGCTACGATGCGATCATTATGGATCCGCCCTCTTACGGAAGAGGTCCGTCGGGTGAGGTGTGGAAGATCGAGGACAGCATTGACGAATTTGTCACGCTGGTTTCGAGTGTGCTTTCGGACGAGCCACTTTTCTTCCTTCTTAATTCCTACACCACGGGACTTTCGCCCCTGACGATGAGTTATATTTTACAGCTTCGCGTGTGCCGCCGCTTCGGCGGCAAGACCGAGGCCGGGGAGCTGGCGCTTCCCGTCAAGCAAACGGGCGGCTTTTTGCCTTGCGGTGCAAGCGTGAGATGGTCGGCCGACTATAACGGAGAAAAATAAAAAGATCGGTATTTTACTATGAGTGATGCTTTTATCCAAGTTGAAAATCTGAATTATTCTTACGCGGAGGAGGACGGTCGCGAGATTCCGGTTTTGCACGATATTTCGTTTGAGATCGGGCGCGGCGAGTACGTAGCGATCCTCGGGCACAACGGCTCGGGAAAATCCACGCTGGCCAAGCTTCTTAACCTGATTCTGACGCCCACCTCGGGCAGGATCCTTTTTGACGGCAAGGACGTTGCTGAAAAGGAGCTGACGGAGGACGAGCTGTATCAGCTTCGTCGCAAGGTCGGAATGGTGTTTCAGAACCCGGACAACCAGCTGGTCGCCACCATTGTGGAGGAGGACGTGGCCTTTGGTCCGGAGAATCTGGGACTTCCGCAACAGGAGATCCGCCGCCGTGTGGACGAGTCGCTGGCCATTGTCGGTATGACCGAATACGCCCATCACGAGCCGCACCGTCTTTCGGGTGGTCAGAAGCAGAGAATTGCCATCGCGGGCATCATTGCGATGCTTCCCGAATGCATGATCTTTGACGAGTCGACGGCAATGCTTGACCCGTCGGGACGTAAGGACGTGCTTCGCACCATCGAGACCCTGAACCGCGAAAAGGGCATTACGGTGCTTACCATTACCCACTATATGAATGAGGCGGCCAAGGCTGACCGCATTATCGTTCTGGATGACGGCCGGATCTTGATGGAGGGAACGCCGGCGGAGGTGTTCGCACGCCCGGAGATCCTGCGAAAGGCCGGGCTTGACGTACCTCAGTGCAGTGCCCTTGTTGAGGGGCTCAGAGAGGCAGGCTTTGCCATTTCGGGTGACTGCTATTCCCCCGAGCTTTGTGCAGAGGCTATCTGCCGTTACATCCAAGAAAAGAGGGCATGAGCGTGGCAAAAATCGAACTGGAAAATGTATCTTACGTATACAGCAAGGGCACTCCATATGAGGTAACAGCGCTTGATAATGTAAGTGCTTGTATTAAAGAGGGAAGCATTACCGGTATCATCGGACATACCGGCTCGGGCAAATCCACCTTCGTTCAGCTCCTCAACGGACTGGAGCATGCGCAAGAGGGGCGTGTGCTTCTTGACGGAAAGGATATTTGGGAGAAGCCCAAGGAGATCGGCAAGATCCGCTTTCGCGTCGGGCTTGTGATGCAGTATCCCGAATATCAGCTTTTTGAGGAGACCATACGCCAGGACATCGCGTTTGGCCCGAAAAATATGGGGCTTGATAAAGAGGAGATCGAGAAGCGCGTTTTGATGGCGGCGGATTTCGTGGGGCTTGAGCGAGAGCTTTTGGACAAATCCCCCTTTGATCTCTCGGGCGGCCAGAAGCGCCGTGCGGCGATCGCGGGTGTTATTGCGATGAAGCCCGAGGTGCTCGTGCTTGATGAGCCGGCCGCAGGTCTGGATCCGCTTGGCAGGGACGCTATTTTTACAAGCCTTGTCAACTATCGGAACGAAACGGGAGCCACCGTGATCATCGTCAGCCACAGTATGGAGGATATGGCTCGCTTTTGTGAAGAACTGATTGTTCTTTCACATGCTAAGATCGTAATGCAGGGAACGTGCAGCGAGATCTTTGCCAAGGCGGACTTCCTTAGTGAGATCGGTCTGGACGTGCCACAGATCACCGGCTGTATGAAGCTTCTTTCGCAGAAGGGGCTTTCGGTGGGTGATGGCATCTATACCGTTGAAGATGCGGTAAGGGAGCTTTCTCGCCGGCTTTCATCTTTATAATTTTGGAAAGGTCTGAATCATGAAAAACATTAGCTTCGGGCAGTATTATCCGGCGGAATCCCTGATCCACCGCCTGGATGCACGTGCCAAGGTCATCTTAGCGCTGCTGTATATTGTCTGCTCGTTTTTATGTAAAAATATAATCAGCTTTGCGGCACTGGCGCTTTCGGCCGTTGTTTTGGTGCTGCTGAGTAACATACCTCTGAAGGCGGTCTTCCGAGCCATACGGCCCATCCTTTTTGTGATGCTCTTCACGGTCGTCCTGAACGTCTTTTGGACTAAGGGAGAATCTCCGCTTTTCAGCTGGGGCATACTGACCGTATATCCGGAGGGCCTGTATAATGCGCTCTTTATGCTGGTTCGTATTCTTTCGCTTATTATAGGTACCAGCATCTTTATGACGTATACCACCACGCCCATCGAGCTTGCCGATGCCATCGAGCAGCTTCTGGCGCCGCTCAAAAAAATAAAAATTCCCGTGCACGAGTTTTCGATGATGATGACCGTGGCGCTTCGCTTCATTCCCACGCTGATCGAGGAGACCGAGAAGATCACCGCCGCCCAGAAGGCGCGCGGCGCAGATTTTTCCTCGGGTGGTTTGATCAAGCGCGCCAAGGCCTTGATCCCCATTCTCGTTCCGCTCGTGATCTCGGCCTTCCGCCGTGCCGACGAGCTGGCAACGGCCATGGAGTGCCGCTGTTACCGCGGCGGTGACGGCAGAACCAAGCTTCACGTGCTGCATTACGATGCCAAGGACTTTTTGATGATGGCGGTCGTCGTTGTATTTGGCGTGCTGTTGATCGGACTCAATATGCTTGCCATCGGCTATACGATGTAAGGGCGGACTCGGTATGAAGGTTTTTTTGAAAATTTCCTTTCTCGGCACCCGTTATTGCGGCTATCAGGTGCAGGGCAACGCCGTAACGGTACAGCAGATGCTCAATGAGGCGGCCGAAAGGGTGTTTGGATTTCCGTGTGACATTGTGGGGTGCAGCCGCACCGACAGCGGTGTTCACGCGGAGGAATTCTGCGTGTGTGTGACAAAAAGAAAGGAAGCGGGGCTTGTAACGACCGTTCCCGTTTCCAAAATTCCCGTGGCAATGAACTGCTTTTTGCCCGACGACATTTCGGTGCTTGAGGCATCTCTTGTTCCCGAGGAATTTCACGCGAGATATGACGTAAAATATAAGGAATACGTATACCGCATCTGGAACGGAAGGGTGAAAAACCCCTTTTTGGCGGACCGTATGATGTTTTTACCGATGCCGATCGGTGATGGCGATGTTGAGCGGGCAAACGAGGCGGCAGGCGCCTTTGTCGGCCGCAAGGATTTCCGCGCCTTTATGGCCAGCGGATCCAAGATCACCGACACGGTGCGCACGGTCTACCACGCTTCGCTTTCACGTGAGGGGGACGTGATCACCTTCCGCGTGGCGGCCGACGGATTCCTGTATAATATGGTGAGAATTATGGCGGGCACGCTGGTTGAGGTGCTACAGGGCAGAAGAACGCCGGATGAGGTCGCGACCGCCATCGCAAGCTGTGACCGCAGACGAGCCGGCAGCACCGCGCCTGCTTGCGGGCTTTATCTTCACCGTGTTTCCTATGAAACATACCAAGAAAAAGGAGGGGAAAAACAGTGATTTTGAATTATGCTGTGGATATTCTTTATATCCTTTTGGCTGTTGTTATCGTCATTCTTTTCGCCTGCAAGGGCTTTTTCTCGGCGGTCTTTCATTTTGGCAGATACATTGCGGCGGCAATGATCACCTATACCTTCGGGCCGATGCTCAGCCGATTTCTTTATCAGAAATGGATCTTTTCCTGGATCGCAGTGCCGGTGGCGGAAAAGGTGGAGAACTTCCTGAACAATACCGTCGGTAACGTCGATATTGAGAGCCTTGTGGAGTCGCTTCCTGCATTGGTTAAAAAGTTTGCGGATGTGGAGGCCTTATCTGCCAAATACGGAACGGCGGTGGACAGCTTTCACGCGGTGGCGGAGGATTTCTCGGAAACGGTGGCGTCGCCCTTGGCATCGCTTCTGTCCAACGCCATTGCTTATCTGGTGATCTTTTTTGTATCGGTGCTTTTGCTCAAGCTTCTGTTCTTTTTGCTTGACAAATTCTTTGATGCAATCCCGCTTCTTAAGGCGATCAATCATTTTCTCGGTACGCTTCTCGGTGTACTGACTGCTTTCTTGGTGCTGGCGGCGCTCACGTGGCTCGTCGGTCTTCTGATCAGCCTGCTCGGTGACAACGAATGGCTGCTTCACCTGGCAGAAAATTCAAGGCTCTTTGGGTTCTTTCAGAATTTAAACTTTTTTAATCTTTTTCATTGATTTGAGGAAACGATAAATGGTAATGTGTGCAAAATGTCATAAGAGACCTGCCGTTGTCTTTATGACAAAGCTTGAAAACGGCAAACGTGTCAATGAGGGGATCTGTGTGACCTGCGCTAAGGAGTTGGGGCTTCCCATCGACAATCTGCTTGGCGGCTTTATGAGCAAAATGGGTCTTTCGGCCGAGCAGCTTTCCGAAATGGAGCAGGAGTTCTCCGAAATGATGCAAAGCGGCGAGCTTCCCGAGGAGGGAGAAGAGGGTGAGGAGGGAATCGTCCCCACCTTTGATATGCGCAAGCTTTTCCAAAAGGGCGAGGAGAATCTTCCTGCGGAAAAGGGCAAGGAGAGCCCGTCCGGTGAAAAGTCAAAGCACGCGTCAAAAAATAAAAAAAGTAAATTTTTGGATGCTTATTGCACCAATCTGACCGAGCGTGCAAGAGAAGGAAAGCTTGACGCCATCATCGGGCGTGAGCGTGAGCTTGAGCGAATGATCCAGATCCTTTGCCGCCGCCAAAAAAACAATCCGTGTCTCATCGGTGAGCCGGGCGTCGGTAAGACCGCGGTCGTTGAGGCGCTGGCGCAGAGAATTGTGGCAGGCACGGTTCCCTATAAGCTGTCGGACAAGGAGCTGTACCTTCTGGATCTGACGGCGCTGGTTTCGGGCACGCAGTTCCGCGGACAGTTTGAGTCGCGC
>JAGAUC010000173.1 GCA_017621015.1 Clostridia bacterium
CAAGGCGGCGGATATTGATTTTACAAACGGCTTTATGGTGCTCAGCGGTGAGACGGGTGCGGGAAAATCCATCGTGATCGACAGCATCAATCTGCTTTCGGGCAGTCGCCTTTCCCGCGACATGATCCGTACGGGGGAGGATCGGCTGCTCGTCAGTGCGGTCTTTACCGATTGCCGCGCGGAGGCGGCCGAGCTTCTGGAGTCCTATGGCGTAGCGTGCGACGGCTCGGTGATGATCACACGTACGCTCTCGCGTGACGGAAAGAGTACGGTCAAGATCAACGGACGGACGGTGACACAGAGCCTGCAAAGAGAGCTTTGCCGCCTGCTGATCAACATTCACGGACAAAACGAAAACCAGCGCCTGATGCAGAAATCGGCGCAGATCGATATTTTGGATTCTTATGCCGAAAACGGCGAACTTCGCGCGGCCTATGCCAAGGTATATCGCTCGCTTATCGAGACTAAAGATAAGATTGCAGAGCTGGAAAGCGACACCGCCGAAAAGCTCCGCACAAGGGATATGCTTCGGTATCAGATCGAGGAGATCGCCGCGGCTCGGCTCAAGGTAGGCGAGGAGGAGGCGCTGGAGGCCGAATCGGCTCGTCTTTCCTCCATGGAAAAGATCCACGCGCAAACGCACCTTGCGTACCGCGCGCTTTACGGTAGCGAAAAGAGCGCGACGGTGCTTCTCGAGCGAGCGGCCTCGGCGCTGGAAAAGATCGGGGACGTGCTACCCGAGGCGGCGGAGGGGGCCAAACGCCTTACCGAGTTCCGCTATGAAATTGAAGACATTGCCGACACCGTGCAGCGCTATGCCGAATCCGATGAGGATCCGACCTTGCGGCTGAATAAGATCGAGGCTCGCCTTAGCACCATTGCCAAGCTCCGTCGGAAGTACGGAGCCGACGTTTCGGAAATCCTTGCATTTCGTGAGAGAGCGCAGGCGCAGCTTGACACCATTGAGAATGCGGATGCCATCCGCGAGGAGCTGGAAAGGGAGTGCCGTGTTCTTGAAGCCGAGGCGCGCGAGCTTGCCGCGCAGATCCGTGACAGGCGATACAGAGCGGCAGAGACCGTTCAAAAAGAGGTAAGCGAAACGCTTGCGTTTCTGGACATGCCTAAGGTGCGCTTTTGCATCTCGCTTACGGAGAGCGAAAAGCTGAGAGCCGATGGCGGTGACGTGGTGGAGTTTTTGATCTCCGCCAACGCGGGTGAGGAGCCCGGGCCGCTTGAGCGGATCGCCTCAGGTGGTGAGCTCTCACGTATTATGCTGGCCCTCAAGAGTGTGCTTTCGGACAAGGATGGCGTGGCCACGGTCATTTTTGACGAGGTGGATGCCGGCATCTCCGGTAAGACCTCGCGCAAGGTGGGACTCAAGCTTCGCGAGATCGCGCGGCAGGTCCAGGTCATTTGTGTGACCCATTCGGCGCAGATCGCGTCGCTGGCAGATAGGCACTTCCTGATATCTAAAAATGACCAAACGGGCAGGGCTGAGACCGAAATCGCCGAGCTGGACAGCGAGGGTAGAGTGGACGAGGTGGCGCGCATTCTGGGCGGCATCCACGTGACCGAGACTCAGCGTGCCGTGGCGCGGGAAATGATCGAGGAGGGGAACGGATCATGACGAAAACCAACGCGATGCGTCTTCTGGACGCGGCGAAGATCGCCTATGAGGTCAAGGAGTATGAGGTGGACGAGAACGACCTTTCGGGTGTTCACATTGCCTCACAGATCGGGCTTCCCTTCGAGCAGGTATTCAAAACGCTGACGGCAAGAGGAGATAAGACCGGTGTGATCGTCTTTTGCATCCCCGTTCATAAGGAGATCGATCTCAAAAAGGCGGCCTCTATCACGGGAAACAAAAAGGTGGAGCTGCTCCACGTCAAGGAGCTTCTCGGCATCACGGGCTATGTGCGCGGCGGTTGCTCTCCCATCGGTATGAAAAAGAAATTTCCCACCTTTATCGAGCAAAGCGCCAAGGATTTTGAAAAAATTACGGTCAGCGCCGGGATGAAGGGCGCTCAGCTTTTGCTTAGGGTGGATGAGCTTGTCAAATTTACCGGGGCAAAGCTTTGCCAAATTGTGTAAAGGCTATTGCAAAAAGTAAAATTTTGTATTATAATAGTAAGGTTGAAAATAAACAGAGGAAAGAAATATGCTGAAGATCAAACAAAGTATTGCTGAAAAAATCACCGAGCAGATCGCGGCGCAGTTCCCGGGGGCCGAGGCCGACGCGGCTACGCTTGCTTCGATGCTCGAGTATCCGCCCGACGCCTCGATGGGCGACCTTGCGCTTCCTTGCTTTAAGCTGAGCAAGACGCTTCGCCGCTCGCCCGTGCAGATCGCGGGGGCGCTGGCTGAGAGTGTGAGGGACGAGAGAGTCAGCCGTGTGGAAAACGTTAACGGCTATCTCAACTTTTATTTGAACAAGGAATACCTTGGCGAAACGTTGCTCCGCGGTATCGTGGAGGCAGGGGATCGCTACGGCTCGCAGACGTTTGGCGAAGGAAAGACGGTCGTTCTCGACTACTCCTCGCCCAACGTGGCTAAGCCCTTCCATATCGGACATCTTGGAACGACCGTGATCGGTCACGCGCTCAAAAAGCTTCACGAATTTGTAGGATACAAGTGCGTAGGCATCAATTACCTTGGTGACTGGGGCACCCAGTTCGGTAAGATGATCGTGGCCTACCGCAAGTGGGGCGTGCGTGAGGAGGTCGAGGCCGGCGGTGTAGACAAGCTGGTGGAGCTTTACGTTAGGTTCCATAACGAGGCAGAGGAAAACCCCGCACTTAACGACGAGGCAAGAGCCGAGTTCCATAAGCTGGAGCAGGGCGACGAGGAGAATATCAAGCTGTGGAAGTGGTTTATCGAGGTCAGCCTTGTGGAATACAAAAAGACCTACAATCTTCTCGGCATTGAATTTGACAGCTATAAGGGCGAAAGCTTTTATACCGATAAGATGCCCGCGCAGGTGCAGAAGCTCAGAGAGCTTGGGCTTCTTAAGATCGACGACGGTGCTTCCATCGTGGACTTGGAGAAATACGGAATGCCGCCTTGCCTCATTCTCAAGCGCGACGGCTCGACGCTGTATCCCACGCGTGACATCGCCGCGGCGGTCTACCGTAAGGAGACCTACGATTTCGATAAGGCGATCTACGTGACCAGTGCCGCACAGTGCCTGCACTTCCAGCAGTGGTTCAAGGTCGTGGAAATGATGGGCTACGAGTGGGCACCTGCTCTTGTTCACGTTCCGTACGGCACAGTGAGCATCAACGGCGAAAAGCTGGCTACGCATACGGGTAACGTCATTCTGCTGAAGGATCTGTTTGCGCTTGCCATCGATAAGGTGGGCGAGATCATGGCGGAAAAGAATCCCGAGCTGAAGGGAAGGACGGATATTGCCGAGTCGGTCGGTGTGGGCGCGATCGTGTTCTACTATCTCTCCAACAACCGTATGAAGGACATCAACTTCGTGATGGAGGACGCGCTCAGCTTTGAGGGCAATACGGGACCGTACGTGCAGTACACCTACGCGCGCGCTTGCTCGATCCTCTCAAAGACCGGTGAGCCGGATAAGGCTCAGCCTATGAAGCTGACCGCCCCCGAGGAGGAGGCGCTGATCAAGACCCTGGCACGCTTCCCCGAAAAGGTGCTGGAGGCGGTGAGGGATTACGAGCCCTCGGTCATTGCGCGGTACATTCTTGACGTGGCGGCGGCGTTCAACCGCTTCTACCACGAGTGCAAGATCGGGAGCGCCGAGGATGCGGCCGTCCGCAATACAAGAGCCATGCTTACGCTTGCCGCAAGGACGGTCCTTGGAAACGCGTTTGGTCTGGTCTGTTTGAAGAAGGAAGAAAAAATTTAAGGAGAATATAAAGATGTCTGGACATAGCAAATGGGCGAATATTAAGCACAAGAAGGAAAAGACCGACGCGCAGAAGGCGAAGGTATTTACCAAGATCGGCAAGGAGATTGCCATTGCCGTAAAGGAGGG
>JAGAUC010000174.1 GCA_017621015.1 Clostridia bacterium
ATCTGAGCGCTGGAGGCAATGATGTTGCCGTTGTTGATCACGTAATTTTCAAGAACGTAGGTTGCGGGACACTGAAGCGCCACGCTTGCCACGATTGCCTCAAGCTCCTTCGCCCCCACCTTCTTCTTGGCGGCTACGCGCACAAACTCCTCAAAGACCTTGCCGATGTCCTCATCGCTAAGATCATAGCCAAGCTTGAGAACAGCCGAGGCAACGGCATCACGGTCGTCGGCGGCATCAAGATACAGGTCGCCCTTATCCGCACTTACCACGCTCTTTACAGCCTTCTCGTTCTTTGCATTCTCAGCGATCCAGGTGATCTGACCGACAATGCGATGAAGCTCGGTGAAGCGCACCGAGGAGCAAAAGCCGTAACGATCTCCACAGTTTCTGACCATGTCCGCAAAAATCTCAAGCGGGATGCCGTTCCCGCCAACCGAAACCTTCACACCTGCCGCACCGCGACAAACGGCAAGAATTGCCTGTGCGATGGCAAGTCCGTTCTTATTATCGCACGACACGCAGAGAGCAAGCGAGGTCTTTGCCATAATATTTTCGGCAAACGACGCAAAATCGTCAGGAAGAAGCTCTGCGGCACTGTCGCAAACCGAAACGCTTGTCGCGCCTGCCGCCTCTGCGGCAGAGATCGCCGCCGCAAGAAATTCAGGCTCGGCTCTCGTGGCGTCTACCGCGCAGAACTCTACGTCGGCACATGCCTCCTTTGCCATAGCAACGATATGAGAGATCCACTCGATCATCTTCTGCGGCTTCTTGTGACAAATATATTCCATGCCGACGGGCGACACGGGAAGCTCGATGCGAATTCTCGGCTTCTCTGCGCTCGCAAGCGCCAGCGCGGCATCCTTCACACTCTCCTCACTAAGACCTGCACCTACCGAAAGAATGCTCTTCTTTACAAAGGAAGCAACCGTCTTAACAAGCAAAATATCGGTCTTGCCGCTCTTCATCTCGGGCAATTCGATGACGTCTACGCCAAGTCTTTCAAGCTGACGTGCAATTTCGATCTTTTCCTTAAAGCTAAAGACGCTTCCCTCTCTGCAAAGTGTGCTGTCTGCCACAACAATGGTTTTCATAATTTTTCCCCTTTCAAACAAAAAAGCCCTCGAAACAGTTCTACTGCTTCGGGGACGAAAGTTCATTTCGCGGTACCACCCCGGTTATTGCCAAAGGCAATCACCTCATCGGATTCCATCAAATCCTTGGTCTGTAACGGGACCTCCCGTAGCCGCTTACTGTATTCTGCGGCTCTGCTCCGGAACGAGACTTGCCTTGTCCAATCGCACTGTCTTACACCAACCGACAGCTCTCTATGCCGAAGAGGGACAGACCTTAATTCCTTCGTTGCATTTCAAATGATAAAAAATTATAGCACACTTTTTTTCTCTTGTCAATATATTTTTTGATTTTTTTGCGTTTTTTAGACAAAAAATAAGCGGCCGAAATATCAACCGCTTCTTCACGCTTTGTATAAGCGCTGGTCAAAGTGCGCTTTCGCGCGATGACGGCATATTATATCACGAAATTTCAAAAATGTCAAGAGAAAAAGGAGCACGCTTGGTGCTCCTTTGTCAAAAACAAATAAAATTATTTGTATTTGCGCTTTCTAGCGGCTTCAGACTTCTTCTTACGCTTAACACTAGGCTTTTCGTAGTGTTCTCTCTTGCGAAGTTCGGTGAGGACGCCGGAACGAGCGCACTGACGTTTAAAGCGACGAAGGGCGCTATCCAAGGACTCGCCTTCCTTAACTCTAACTTCTGCCATTACTTATTCCCTCCCTCCGCATGCTGCGGGGTTCCGCAACAATACTCTTTTGCTATTATACAACAAAACTTCTCACTTGTCAATAGCCCTGAAAAAATTTATTGGATTTTTTTAAGGCTTGATTACGATATTGACGATCTTATTGGGAACAGCGATCTCCTTGACGACGGTCTTGCCCTCCAGATACGAGGCAACAGCCTGCTTGGCAGCGGCAATGGCCACGTCCTTCTCGCAGTTCATCGGAATCTCAACGTTCGCACGAACCTTGCCGTTGATCTGCACGGCGATCTCCACCGTGGCGTCGATGGTCTTGGCCTCGTCATACTTGGGCCACTCGGCCAGCGAGCAGAAGCCCTCGCCGCCCATCTGCTCCCAAAGCTCCTCCGAAAGGTGCGGAGCAAACGGACACAGAACGGCAACAAAGCTCATCAGTTGATCCTTAGTCAGCGAGCCGGCATCGTAGATCTCATTGAGAAGTCCCATCATCGCGGCGATCGCGGTATTGAACTTCATCTGCTCGATGTCCTCGGAGACCTTCTTGATCATCTTGTGGAACGAGCTTTCCAGCTTGCTGTTCTCCTTATCCGAAACCATACCCGTAAGGTCAGCCACGCGGTCAAGGAAGCGCTTGCACCCCTTCACGCTGCTCTCCGACCAAGGTGCGGCACTTCCGTAGTCGCCCATAAACAGAACGTACACGCGAAGCACGTCGGCACCAAACTCGTTGACAACGTCCAGCGGGTCTACCACGTTGCCCTTGGACTTGGACATCTTCTCGCCGTCGGGACCGAGGATCAGACCCTGCGCCGTTCTCTTGGCGTAAGGCTCGTCGCACGGTACCTCACCGATATCGTAAAGGAAGCGGTGCCAGAAGCGCGAATAGATCATATGACGGGTCACGTGCTCCATACCGCCGTTGTACCAGTCAACCGGCATCCAGTA
>JAGAUC010000175.1 GCA_017621015.1 Clostridia bacterium
GAGGACCTGGAGTTCCACGAGATCTACGGACTTGACGTCATTGAGATCCCCACCAACAAGCCCATGATCCGCATCGACCACCCCGATGCCGTCTACAAGAGCGTCAAGGGCAAATACGATGCCATCGTGCGCCAGGTCATTGCCTGCCACGAAAAGGGCCAGCCGGTGCTTGTGGGTACCATCTCGATCGAGAAATCCGAGGAGCTTTCGGCGCGCCTTAAGCGTAACGGCATCGCGCACACGGTGCTCAACGCCAAGTATCACGAAAGGGAGGCCGAGATCGTCGCGCAGGCAGGTAAGCTGGGCGCGGTCACCATCTCGACCAATATGGCAGGACGCGGTACCGACATTATGCTGGGCGGCAACCCCGAATATATGGCCAAAAACGAAATGCGCAAAATGGGCATCGAGGAGGAGCTGATCGCTGTGGCGACCGGCACCGCCGACGTCGATGACGACAAGATCAAGGAGGCTCGTGCCACCTTTGCCGAGCTGTATGCTCGGTTCAAGGCCGAGATCGCGCCCGAGGCCGAAAAGGTACGTGCAGCGGGCGGTCTGTTCATTCTCGGAACCGAGCGTCACGAAAGCCGTCGCATTGATAACCAGCTTCGCGGACGCTCCGGCCGTCAGGGCGACCCGGGTGAATCGCGCTTCTTCCTGTCACTCGAGGACGATCTGATGCGCCTGTTTGGCAGCGACCGCCTCATCGGTCTTGTTTCCAGATTGGGCCTTGATGACGATACCCCCATTGATGCCAAAATTCTTTCCGGCTCGATCGAGTCAGCACAAAAGCACATTGAGGACGCCAACTTCAAGCGCCGCAAAAACGTTCTTACCTATGATGACGTCATGAATCAGCAGCGTACCATCATCTACAAGCAGCGAGGCGAGGTGCTTCGCGGCGAGGACGTTTCCGAGAAAATTCAAAATATGATCATCACCACCGTATCGATGGCGGTCGAGCATTTCACCGCCGCCGAGGCCACGGCTGACTGGGACTTCGATTCCCTGCGTGGCATTCTTGGCGGTCTGCTCTGCACCGACGCGGACTTCCGCTACACAGCGGAGGAACTCAAAACGCTCGATCGCACCGACATCCGCGATATGCTCTGTGACCGCGCCCTTGAGCTCTACCGCAGCAAGGATGAGCTGTTTGGCGCAGAAAGCTTCCGCGAGATCGAGCGTGCCATCCTTCTGCAGGCGGTCGACCGCAACTGGATGGAGCACATCGATATGATGGACGATCTCAAGAGCAGCATCGGTCTGCAGGCGTACGCGCAGAGAGACCCTGTCAACGAATACCGTATGCAGGGCGCAGATATGTTTGACGCTATGGTCGAGGACATCCGCGAGACCACCGTCCGTATGGTGCTTTCGGCAAGCCTTAAAGCGCCTGAGATCAAGCGCGTGGAGATTGCCAAGCCCACCACGGAGGGCTTTGACGGCGAGGCCGTCAAGCGCACCGTTGTTAAGCGTGCCGCCGACAAGGTAGGCCCCAACGACCCCTGCCCCTGCGGCAGCGGTAAGAAATACAAAAAATGCTGCTTGCTGAATGAAAAGGAGCAATAATGGGCTTCGGACTGCTTTTTCTCGGCTATTTTATCGCCACACTGATGTCCAACCACCCGTACGGCTGGGCGACACAGATCGTCGGCTTTTATCTCATCTTTCTGGCACTCGCAAGGCTTTGGGAGTACAAGCACAGCTTTAAGCGTTGCCTGTGGCCGCTGGTGCTTATGACACTTTGTCAGGCCTTTCTCGGATTTCGATATCTTTTTGGCGAGACGCAGGCGAATGACATTATTTCTCTGTTTGAATCCATTGAGATCGACAGCCTTGTAAACGTCGTGTTCGTCACCGTGCTTATGGTCTTTCACTTTCTGCTTTTCTCGTCGATCCGCGAGCTCGCACTGGACGTGGAGGACGAGCTGATCGTAAAATTGGCACGCCGAAGCTTCTGCATCGTTGCCGTATACTTCTTTTTTAACATCACCGTTGCCTTTATCCCCCGCACGGGGGCTGCGGTGCCGACGCTGACGCTCATTTTGGTGTTGGCCGGTATTTTCTACCCCCTCTTTGTCCTGCACCTGCTTTTCCGTTGCTACGCGCGCATCTGCGCGCCCGAGGACAAGGACATGGTGCAAAAGCCCTCGCGCTTTGCCTTTATCAACAAGATGCGCGAGAAGCGGGGAAATGCGGATGACCGCATAGAAAGCATGTTTAAAAAATCGGATTCCCAAGAAAATCAAAAGAAATGAGGTGATTTCTTTGATCAAGGAAAGAAAAAAACTGGGTCTTGGACTGTTGCCCCTTGCCGCGATCTTTCTCTTCAATCCCCCGATCGGCGGCTTTGTGGACCCACTGCCCGACGTCATCGCCTATCTTCTGCTTTTTGCGGGGCTTCGCAACCTCGGTGACCTCAACTACCATATGGAGGAAGCGCTTGCGTCCTTTCGCCGCATGATCGTTGTCAGCGCCTTTCAGCTGCTCTCGTTCTTCTGGCTGTTCGGCGTTTCCTCGCCCAAGGAGCGCCCTGTGTCCATTCTTTTGGTCGTCTTTACCGTTTCCGCGCTGGAGATCCTCTTTGCCATGAAGGGCTTTCGGGAAATGTTCGAGGGCTTTTTGTACCTGGGCTCACGCCACGGCTCAAGCGCCGTTTTTGCAGGCAGCCGCTCGGAGCGCGACAAAAACGCCACCGAGAAAACCTCGTTCTTCACGTCGCTTTTTATCGTAGTCAAGGCGCTCTTTCCCCTGCTCCCCGAGTTTGCCTCGCTGACCATCGGCACCTACAACGACCACAATCCGCTTTGGTTCCTTTACGATTACATCTCGCTTCTGAGAACCTTTGCCATCCTGCTCTTTTTGCCGTTCGGCATTGCCTGGCTGATCAAATTCACAAAATACATCCGCTCGCTGATGCAGGACGCGCCGTTTTTGGATGCGCTTACCGAGAAATACCGCGCCGAGGTCCTTCCCAAGGAGGATCTGTTCCTCAGGCGTGCCATTCGCATCGGCACCGTCATTCTCAGCATTGGCATCTGCCTTTCGCTTGACGTGTATATCGACTACATCAGCGTCTTTCCGGATTTCCTTTGCCCCCTCGTTCTGCTTATCGGCTTTTTCGCCTTAAGACCGTATACGAAAAAGGATATTCGCTTCCCCATCCTTGCCATAGCCAATCTGGTTTCCTCGGCGGCGGTCTACTTCTATTCGATCTATTTTTACGATCATTTCACGATGTCGTTGGCGCTCTATGCGGAAAACGCACTTTTGGCCTATTACACCTTCTGTGTTCTCAAGATCACCGATCAGGTCTTCTTTATGGCTATGCTGCTTTCCCTGCTCCCGTCGCTCAGGCACATCATCGAAAACTATACCGGCTTTGCACCGCTGAATGCGGGCAACTTTAACAGCGAGGACAAGCTCCGTTACGTGCACGGAACGCTGAATAAGCGCGTAAACGTTCTGTTTGCTCTGTCCATCCTGGCCGCCGTTGGCAGCATTTTCTACATTCTGTTTGTCCGCACGCTTTCCTTTGCCTGGTGGGTGGAGTTTTTGACCTGCCTTGCTCTTGTATTTTATTTCACGACCACGCTCCGTGCCATCACGGACGAGGTGGAATCCAAATATTTACTTTCTTAGAAAGAGGGACTTGCTATGATGAATCACGATCCGCAAAAGCTTCACCACGAGATGCTCAAGGCGCTTTCGCCCAAACTGCGCTACACGGGCGAGGGCTCGTTTGCCGACTGGCAGAAAATGGCGCGTGCCCGTCTCGCCTCGCTTCTGGGGCTTGACAAGCTGACGCCCGCCGGAGACGACTGCTTTACGGTGGAATCCGAGACCGATTGCGACACCTTTACCGATTATCGGATCACCTTCCAGAGCGAGGAGGGCTACTACGTTCTCTGTAACCTCTGGGTTCCCAAGGGAAAAGAGGGCAAGATCCCGATGGTCATTTGTCTGCAGGGACATTCCAAGGGCTATCACATCTCACTCGGCAGACCCAAGTTCCCGAACGACGAGAATACCATTGCCGGCGGCGACCGTGACTTTGCCGTTCAGATCGTAAAGGAGGGCTACTGCGCGCTGGCCATTGAGCAGCGCTGCTTTGGTGAGTGCGGCGGCACCGAAAAGGGCCCCGGCTGTAACGTTCCCACGCTTTCTGCCCTGCTTTTCGGACGTACCACGATTGGTGAGCGCGTGTTTGACATTCAGCGAGCCATCGACCTTATCCCCAAGCATTTCCCTGTCGTTGACGCTGACAGGATCGCCTGCATGGGCAATTCGGGCGGCGGAACGGCCACCATTTACGCCGCGGCTATGGAGGAACGCATCCGCCTGGCCATGCCATCCTGCGCCCTTTGCACCTACAAGGATTCCATCGGCGCAATGCTTCATTGCACCTGCAATTTTGTGCCCAACATTGCCCTTGACTTTGATATGGGCGATCTTTGCGGCCTGATCGCACCGCGAGACCTCATCGTGGTTTCGGGTCTTACCGACACGGGCTTCCCGCGCGAGGGTGTGAGCGAGTGTGTAGATGTCGCAAAGGATTACTACGGCCATGCCGGCGTCCCCGACAAGTGTACCTGGATCGAGGGCCCCGAGGGACACCGCTTCTACGCCGACCTCTCCTGGCCGATCTTCCACAAAATGTTTGATTGATAGCAAAAGCACCCGAAGCCAAGGCTTCGGGTGCTTTTTTTATTTCTTTACCAATTTCAAAACTTCTTCAAAAATGCCGCGGTTGGCATCGGGATCGGCAAAGTCCTTCACGAGAAGCTCCATTCTCTGCCTCTCGTTTTGACGAAACAGGTAAAATTCCATATTCTGCGCCAAAAGTGAGGGCGTGAGGATTGTCTCCTCCAGAAGACACGCCGCACCGGCATCGGCCAGCACCTTGGCGTTCATATACTGGTGATTGTCGGTCACGTGAGGCGAGGGGATCAGAATGGCGGCCTTGCCCATCATGGCAAGCTCGGAGATGGTCATGGCGCCCGCGCGGCAGATCACAAGGTCAGCCGCCGCCATACGAAGCGGCATATCGAAAATGTATTCCTTCAAACGAAGATTGGACTTATCCGAAAGCCCCATTTCCTCAAAGCGCGCCCTTGTACCCTCATGGTCACGGCTTCCTGCCGCGTGCTCCAGAATGACCTCAGGATGCTTTGCGGAAAACTCCGACATCACGCTTACCATGGTCTCGTTGAGAAACTCCGCGCCGCCGCTTCCGCCGTACGAAAGAACGAAAAGCGCGTCCTTCGGAATTCCCAGCTTCTCTCTGGCAGTCGCCTTGTCAACCTGAGAAAAAGCGCTTCGAAGCGGATTGCCCACCGTTACCACCTTGTCCTTGCACTTCAATTCATCCTTGGTCTTTTCGAAATTAACAAGGATCCTGTCCACGTGTCCCTGCAGACGCTTGACCGCCATACCGGCTCTCGCATTGGATTCATGCACCGCGCACGGGATCTTCAGCATCGCCGCGGCCCTAAGGACAGGCCAGCAGGCATAGCCGCCCGTACCGATCACAACGTCGGGCTTGAATTCCTTTAAGATCGGCTTTGCCTTGTAGGGCGAGACCAGGGCGGTATAAATGGCCTTGATGTTGGAAAGCGAAAGCGAGCGCCGAATGCCGCGCGACTCCACAAAGCGGATCTCATACCCTTCTCTGGGTACCAGCTCCCCTTCCTTGCCGCGCCTCGTGCCGACAAACAGGATCTCGGCATCGGGAATGTTGTTTTTGATGGTATTGGCAATGGCAATGGCGGGGTTGATGTGGCCGCCCGTGCCGCCGCAGGTCATAAGTACTCTCATTTGCTTTCCTTTCCTTGTATAAAATTCCTTCCGTCCCTCTCTCTGGAAAGATTCAGGACGATTCCCATCTCAAAGATCTGCAACGCCAGCGACGTGCCGCCCGAACTGAAAAATGGGAGCGAAATGCCGGTGTTGGGCATCGAATTGGTCACGACCGCAAGGTTGAGAACGGTTTGGATCGCCACCTTGAAAATAAGTCCGTAGACCACAAGCGACGAAAACCGATCCCTCTGACGCATCGCGATCCGAAAGCCGCGGATCACCAAAAGGCTGAACAGCAGGATCACCGCCGCCGCGCCGAGCAGGCCCAGCTCCTCGCAGAGCACGGTAAACACAAAATCGTTTTGTGGCTGGGAAACATAGCCAAACTTTTGTCGGCTGGCAAACAACCCCAGTCCGAAAATGCCGCCCGAACCGATGGCGTAAAGCCCCTGAAGCGTTTGCCACGCTTCACCCAAGGGGTCGACCGTGTCAATGTGAAGCCAGGTATTGACGCGCGTTTGCGCGTATTCAGAAACCAGGATGAGTCCGCTTCCTGCCAGGACCACAGCCCCCGCGATCAAAAGGATCCACTTTAGCCTCGTTCCGCCCAGGAACATCACCGCAATGCCGATCATCCCCAGGATCATCAAGCCCGAAATATGCTTTTCCAGCGCCACCAGAACCCCAATCGCGCCGATTAGTCCACCCGGCAGCAAAACACCGTAGATAAAATTGCCCTTGCCCGTCGAGGTAACGGTCTTTTCGTTGTCCGCCAAAAAGCGAGCCAGCATCATCACAAGCGCCAGCTTTGCCACCTCCGAGGGCTGAACGGTGATGGGCCCGAGGCGCAGCCAGCGCTGCGCGCCACCGCCCACCGTTCCGATCACAAGCACCAAAAGGAGCATGCCGATCGCCACCAAATAGATACCACGCGCAAACCGATGCCCGAAATTTCTTGTGCCATAAAGCACGAAGGGCACGGTTATCGCTATACTCAAAAGTGCGAACAAGACGTGGCGGATGAGAAAATAGGTCGAGCTTCCGTAAAGCTGCTGGGCATACACCGAGCTTGCGCTGTAGTTCATCACCGCGCCGAAAACGATCAAAAGCAGGCAAAGGATCAAAAATTCAACATCAATGCGCCCTGCTCCTGTGAGCGTGAGCGCGCTTTTTACATCCGATACTTTTTTAAAGCGTATCCGATGCAAGGTCAAGATTCACCTCCGCGTTATATTCCGAACCACGCGAGTACACAGCAGGCAAGCGTGACCGCGCCAAACACCGCAACGATCTTGTACTCGTTCCAGCCGCATTGCTCGAAATGATGATGGATGGGCGCCATCTTAAACAGCCTCTTTTTGCGCCCCGAAAGCTTGAAAACCGAGACCTGAAGGATCACCGACGCCGCCTCGACCACAAACATGAGTCCGCAGATGAGGATGATCAGCGGCTCACCCAGTGCAAAGGCCAGACCTGTCAAAAAACCGCCCAAAAACAGCGAACCCGTGTCGCCCATAAATACGCGCGCGGGGTGGAAATTGTATACCAAAAATCCGATAAGACCGCCAATGAGCGCCGCCGAAAGAAGCCCCAGCTCACGCGCCCCAAACGCAAAGGCCGCCACCGCAAAGAAGCCCGCCACCACAAGCGACACCGTGGAGGCAAGACCGTCAATGCCGTCGGTCAGATTTACGCTGTTTACCACGCCCGTGATCAGGAGAAGTGCGATCACATAGTAGCCGATGCCAAGCTCAAGCTCAAGATCGGTGTACGGCAGAGCAAGCGCGGTCTTGGCAAGTCCAAAAACATTCTGAAGAACAAGGAAAAGTCCTGCTGCCAAAAGCTGAAGCAAATATTTCTGCCAGGCCAGAAGCCCCTCGTTTTGCTTTTTCATCAGCTTGGCTCTGTCGTCGATAAGACCGATAAGACCGTTGGAGAGAGCCAGGATCATTACCAGGAGAATGCGCTTGATCTCGCTCGCATCTACGATCAGCGCCACACCCACGCAAAGGAGAATGGCCGCAATGAAGCAGATACCGCCCATGGTCGGCGTACCCTCCTTGGACTTGTGCCAGCGCGGGCCGATCTCTAGGATCTTTTGCCCCATTTTTTTGCTTTTGAGGATCGGGATCACAAAGTGCGAGAGCAGGACTGTAAGCCCAAAGCTACACGCGATCACCACCAAAAATTCGATCAACATTTCGGTTTTCATACTCCCCGTTCCCTTTCCTTATATCATTCGCTTTATTTTTTCCAAAATTCGTTCCGCTCCAATCGCGCGGCTGGCCTTTACCAAAAGAAGGTCGCCCTTCCTAAGCATACCCGAAACCGCCCCTGCGATCTTGTCGGTCTCGTCCTTATCGAGGCATACCGTTACTGCCCCGTTTTCCATACCGGCGTCAAGCGCCCCAAGGGCAATGTCCTTGGCAAGCTCACCCACACAAACCAGACGATCTACGCCGCACGAGAAGAAATAGCGCCCCACACCCTTGTGGTATTCCGCGCTGTTCTCGCCCAGCTCTCGCATATCTCCGAGAAGTGCCACCGTTCGTGCGCCCGTCTTTTTCGCGGCAAGCATGCTCAGCACATCCGCCGCCGCGCGCATGGATTCGGGCGCGGCATTGTAGCAGTCCTCAATGACCGTCACGCCGTGATTATCATAGATATTCTGCCGCACTTCTGCCTTTTCAAAACCAAGAAGTCCGCTTCTTACCGTATCCATGTCCATACCGAAAAGCTCGGCTGTGGCAATGGCAAACAGCGCCGCCCACACGTAAGGCTCGCCGAGCACGCCAAGACGGATATCACAAACCCTCTCACCGCCGCGCACAAGGTCAAAAAGCGTCTCTCCCTCGCCGTAGCGAATGTTGGTTGCGCGATAGTCCGCATCCAAATTGCGAAGCGCCACGTAAAGCGTTTTGACGTTTTTCCGATGCACCGAGCCAAGGAGCGGCTCGTCACCGTTCAGGATAAGAATGCCATCCGGGCGAAGTCCGTCGGCGATCTCGAGCTTTGCTTGGCTGATGTTTTCACGGCTACGGAACACCTCCAGGTGCGACGAGCCGATGTTGGTAATGCACGCAATATGCGGGCGGGCAATTCCGGACATAAACGAGATCTGCCCGAAGCCGTCGGTACCCATCTCCGCCACCATCACCTCATCGCTCTCCTGTAGCGAAAGAAGGCTCATCGGCATACCGATGGTGCTATTATGATTGGCGTGCGTTTTGCACACACCAAAGCCGCGGGAAAGCACCGCCGCGATCATTTCCTTTGTGGTGGTTTTTCCCACGCTACCCGTAACGGCAACTGTCTGCTTGCCGCGAAATTCGTTGTAGGTGCGGACAAATCGGCCAAGCGCCTCGATGGAATTCTCGCACGTGATCACGGCAAAATCCAACTCGCTTTCGATCAGCTCCGGCGGGATATGCTGACAAAGAAAGGCGCGACAGCCGTTTTGAGCGGCGCTCAGCATATAGTCGTGTCCGTCGCCCTTCTCGCCCTTCATTACCACGAAAAGCGTATCGGCATCGGCCTCGCGCGAATCGGTGCAGACGTAAGAAAACGCCGCCTCCTCCGCGTCAAAATTGGCGCAAAGAACCCCCTCGCAGAGCTCGGCAAGCTCCTCCATTCTTATGCTTCCCGTTCCTACCCCTATCTTCATCTTACAATTTTTCCCTTTCCGATCGATATTTTCCTGCCGCCTGTGCGACGATCTGTTTTTCTGAAAAGAAGCGCTTGCCGCTTCGGTCAATTTCATACTCCTCATGCCCCTTACCGGCCAGCAGGATAATGTCTCCCGCGTGCGCCTCGCGAATGGCAAATTCAATGGCGCGCCGTCTGTCGGGGATGATCGCGTAATCAGCCTTTCCCATTCCCTTCTGAATGTCACAAAGGATCCTCATCGGGTCCTCACTGCGGCTGTTATCCGACGTCAAAACCGTAAAATCGGCAAGCGACGCCGCAAGCTCTCCCATTTTTTTGCGCTTGGTTTTGTCGCGATCACCGCCACACCCGAATAACAGCACCACACGCTCGCCGCTCTTACGAAGGCCTCGCGCCGTATGAAGCAGATTTTCCAGAGCGTCGGGCGTATGTGCGTAGTCAATGAACACCGAATAATCCGCCAAAACGCCAAGCCGTACGCGCTCCATTCGTCCGTCCACACCCGAAAGTGCACCAAGCGCTGTCATGATCACCGATGGCGAGATACCAAACATACACGCGAGCGATGCCGCCTCAAGCGTGTTGATCACGCTAAAGGCCCCGGGAATCGGGGTACGTACAGCAAACCGTTTATCTGCCGAAACCAGGCGATACCCGTTGCCGTCCACGCCGTGGTCGCAGATCTGCGTAGCCACGTAGTCGGCCTGTGCTCCTTTTGCGGAGCAGGTGCGAAAGGGACACGTCAGCGTTTCGCAAAGGCGCGCGCCATACGGATCGTCCACGTTGATAAGCGCGCGATCGCACATGGAAAACAAGCGCTTTTTGGCCTCAAAATATCGCTCCATATCGCCGTGAAAATCCAAGTGCTCCTCGGTCAGATTGGTAAAGACCGCCGCGTCAAAGTGAATGGCATCGGGCTTTCCCAGCGCCAGCGCGTGCGAGGTGACCTCCATAAAGACATATTCCACCCCATCCTTTACCATTTCGGCAAGGATGTGATACAGCTCCTCGGGGTCGGGCGTTGTCATATTAGACAGCGGATTTTCCGAACGGATATCCAGCCGCCGCCCTGCCGAATAGCAATGGACCGTTCCGATGATGCCGCAACGGATCAGCGCCGTTTCGAAGATCGCGCGAAGCATAAAGGTAACCGACGTTTTGCCGTTGGTTCCTGTCACCCCAATCATATGAAGCTTGCTCGCGGGGTCGCCGTACCAGGCGTTATACAAAAGCGCCGCAGCGTGCCGTGTATCCTTGGTTTTCAAAAAAATCACATCGGGGATGTCCCCCGCATAGTCCTCGCAAGCAAGGACCGCCACCGCACCGCTTTTCACCGCGTCGGCGATATACAAATGTCCGTCGGTCTTAAGACCGCGGATGCAAATAAAGAGATCGCCCGCCTCTACACGCCGCGAATCGGTCTTGATGCCGCCGATCTCGGTATTCTCAAATCCTTCGGGAATGGCAATTCCCACACAAAGCTCCGATAGTCTCATAAGCGCCTCCGCAAAATTATTGCTTTTGCGTCCGCTTTTTTAGTCATCCTTTATCATATAGCGCAATTCGATCGAGATCACGCTTCCGTCTTGTGCTTTTTCTCCTGCCAACGGCGTTTGGCTGACCACCACGGCACCACCCTTACCGTCCGCATCGTACGCGCCGCTTATGCGCAGATTGAAGCCGGCATCAGTAATGGCGCGGTTGGCTTCGATAAGCGTTTTTCCGACCACATCAGGAACGCCTTGTTCCTTTGGCTCTGTGTCATCGGTATAAAAAACCATCTTCCCCGTCTCGCCGCTATACAGGCTCTGCGCCTTTGGCGACTGCGAGGTGACATATTTTCCTTCACCCACGAGTGTGACCGCAAAGCCACGGCTTTCGGCAAAGCTTACCGCCGCCTTTGTCTCAAGCCCCGTGTAGTTCGGGATCTCCGAGGCCAGCAGCTTTTCCTCCGCCTCGGTGTAGATCGGCGCCACGCCGAGATACGGCAAAATGGTTTCAAAGGCCCTTGCAATGTAAGGCGCGGCGACTGTGCTTCCGTACAGGATGCCCTTGGTTGGCTCATCCACCATCAGGATCATCGCATATCTCGGATCGTCCGCCGGCGCATAACCGACGCACGAGCAAATATACATTTCCGTCCCCGTCGTGGTTGCCCCTTTTTTCTCCGAGGTTCCGGTCTTGGCTGCGATGCGGTAGCCGGGCACGTAGGCGTTTTTGGCGCCGCCCTCGCCGGCAACACCTGCCGCCAGGATCTCGCTGAGTGTTTGGGAGGTGGAGGCGTCCACGATCGTGCGCTTCTGTGTCGGCTCCTGCTCAAAGACAACGTTTCCCTCGTTGTCCTGCGCGCTCTTTACTACGTAAGGCTTCAGAAGCGTTCCGCCGTTTGCCACGGCGGAGATGGCCGCGATGTGCTGCATCGCCGTCACCGTGAAGTTTTGCCCGAAAGCGTAAATGGCAAGGTCAAGCTCGGTCATGCGTGAGCTGATCACGCCCATACCTTCGCCCGGCAGGTCGATGCCGGTCTTTTCGCGATAACCGAATTGCTTAAAATATTTGGTGAATCGCTCAATGCCCAGCGACTGTCCGATGCTCATAAACCAAACGTTACAGGAGTGCTGGATCCCTTCGGGAAAGGTCAGGCTTCCGTGCCCCTTGCGCTTGTGGCAATGGATGCTTCTGCCGAGCACGGTTTTGGAATCGCCGCAAAAGATCGAGCTACTTAGAATGGGCAAATTTTCCTCAAGTGCCATGGACGAGGTGAGGATCTTGAAGGTCGAGCCGGGAATGTAGGTCTCGGTCAGTGCCTTATTGGACCAGGACTCCAGCAGATAACTGCGTGCAAGCGCGCTGTATTCCTCGCTTCCCTCCGAAAGCCCGCTAATCGCCAGCTTTCCCTGATAATAGGGGGTAAGCGTCCAGGGGGTGTTAAGGTCAAATTCGGGATAAACGGCAAGCGCCAGGATCTCGCCCGTCTTTACGTCCATCACAATACCGCAGGCGCGATTGAGCGCGCCCGAATCCAGTACCGCGTTCTCCAGCTGCTCCTCCAGTGCCGCCTGCACATAGCTGTCAAGAGTCGTCGTGATGTGATATCCGTCCTTTGGGGCCACGTAGCTTTGATATTCGTTTGGCATTTCGTTGCCGCGCGAGTCGCGCGCGGTGACATAATAGCCATCTGTGCCGTCGATGGTGTCATTGTATTGATATTCAAGGCCGTAAAGCCCCACGCCGTCGGTGCTTGTAAAGCCAATGACGTGCGAGGCAAGGCTTCCGTATGGATAATAACGTTTACTTGTCGCCTCAAGAGACACCAGA
Organism: Clostridia bacterium; assembly: GCA_017621015.1. Taxonomy (GTDB): domain Bacteria; phylum Bacillota; class Clostridia; order Oscillospirales; family CAG-272; genus RGIG8775. Next base: position 12,784 of record JAGAUC010000175.1, read on the forward strand.
CCTATCATATTTTTCTCAAGAATCCAAGTCCTCAGCTTTTCCGCCGTTTGCTCGTCGGCGTCGCGCAAGACCGTTTCGTCCAGGCGACTGATCTTTTGCGTTTTTGAATAGATCTTATCGTATTCTATGCCAAGAAGCTCCGAAAGGGTACTCGCGATCTCACGGGAGATCGAATCGCTCCTTCGCCCGTCCAGCGTTTTTTGAGCGCGCGAGATCGCAGAGGGAGAAACAAAAACACGGTAGGTCGTTACGTTTGTGGCCAAAACCTTACCGTTTCTATCGTAGATCTCGCCGCGATTGGCGCTGGCGGGAGATCTTGTGGTCATCTGCTCGATGACCTTTTGCTCATATTTTTCAAAATCCGCCGTCTGAATCACGGCGATCCGGATCAAAAGCAAAGCAAACACGAGCAAAAGCGCTCCGAAAAGGACCGTTGCTCGCTTTAAGAATTCGCCGTGTGCATACCTCGCCATCCAATCACTCCTCTTGACAGATAAAAAAATGAACGGTGCGCGAATACGGAAGCTTCGGCAGATGGGCCGCCGCCGAAATTTCCGCTGCCGCAGGCTCCAGCAGAACCACGGCTTCGCACTGCACCGTTCTTCGAAAATGAGTTGTTTTCCTGTCAATTAAGTGTATTCAGTGGCATCGGGTTGTATGATTAACCCTTAAGCAAATTCTCGTTTTCCTGTGCTTCAACCACGTCGATCACCTGAGGCTCGGCCTCACGGGATGCATACTTTGCCTCGGGCTCGGGATTGCCGAAGGCCGAAACACCGCCGATCACAAACACAAGAGAAAGAGCTGCCGCCGCCATACCGGTCATGGCGCGCTTTCTTGCCGCGCTCATCTCAGAGAGAAATTCGGAAAGACGCTCGGTAAAGCTTTCCTTCCTTACCTCGGGTCTTCGTACAGGCGCGCGCTTCGGAGCACGGACTCTCTCAACCATCTTGCGGTTGACAAGGATCTTCTCCTCCACACCCTCGCTTTCCTGCTTTTTGTGAAGCGTATAGTAATTCACGGCATCAAAGGTGTCGTGACACTTACTGAAATACTGCAGATAATCATCGGTCGTCATAAACTTCTCACCGCTGCGGTATTCCTGCACGGCATCACCGGCAACCGAGGAGATACGATACGCATCCGGAGCCATCGCTCTGGCACGGGCGTCCTTGCGCTCCTGCTCAATGGCCTCGTTATCGGTATACACAAAGGCACCGCGCTCTTCATATCTGCGCTGCATGGCTTTCACGAACATTTTATAGTTGTCGTCAACTACAATGTTCGGACGATTCTCCTTTAACATATCGGTGCCTCCTTTTACCATTTCTATAATTTTTCCGCGACCCTCAGCTTGGCGCTGTGTGATCTCGAATTCTGTGCCAACTCCTCCTCACTCGGAAGAAGCGGCTTATTGGTTATAATCTTAAGCTTCGGCTTATTTCCGCACACGCACACCGGGAAATTTCTCGGACACGTGCACCCCTTTGCCGCCGCGGCAAAGGTCTGCTTGACCAGCCTGTCCTCCAGCGAATGAAATGTGAGGATGGCGAGTCTCCCGCCCTGATTCAACAGCTTTACTGCGGAATCTATGGCGGGAGCTATAA
>JAGAUC010000176.1 GCA_017621015.1 Clostridia bacterium
ACACACCGATAAATCAAAATGTATCCGTATCGATCAAAGCTCCTCAACCTGTCGCACGCTTTCCAGCTCCATAATTTCGCCAAGGATCTGCTCCTGCTTGAATTTCTTTGGGAATTTCAGCGTCAGAATGGCGTTGATGCTGTCGTATTCGGTGTTTTTGCTGATCTCGGAGTCAAGCACCTCGATGCCGCGCTCGCGGAGCACGTCAAAGATGCGGTACAGCTCACGCTTGTCGGTGAAATCCACGTACACGTTCATCACACGCGCGCTCGCCACCAAAAAATACTCCACCTTGGAAAACACCATCTCGGTAAACAGCACAAGAAAGGTAGCAAATGCCGCCTCAAGGTAGCATCCCGCCCCCGCGGCAATGCCCACGATGGCGGCGGTCCACAATCCCGCCGCAGTAGTCAGACCCTTGACCTGGCGGCGGCGCGTAACGATGATGGCACCCGCGCCGATAAAGCCCATGCCGGCAATGACCTGCGCCGAAAGGCGGAGCGGATCGGCCGAGAAATGCTCGGGCGAGATGGCGCGCAAGGAAAGCAAAAACTCTCCGATCATCGGGGTCATCGCCGAGCCCACACACACCAGAATGTGCGTGCGAAAGCCTGCCGCGCGGCGCTTGTGCTCGCGCTCCATGCCGATGATACCGCCGCAAACAACGGCCAGCGCAAAGCGTACTGCAATGCTTACGGTATTGAATTCGGTAAGAAGGGCAAAAAATTCACGCATCTCCCTACCTCCTTACAGCTCTTCCACGCCGCGCACACCGTCCGACGAGGCGATCTCCGCCATAACGACCGCGTGTGGAAGCGAGCGAGGAAGACGAACCGAAAGAATAGCCCCCGTGGAAATACCGTCGGACGCGCGGTTCTTGGTGATCTCCACGTCATAGATCTTGACGTTCAGCTTTTTGAGATTGTCAATAACTCGCCCCAATGTCTCGCTGTCCGAATATTCCACAAACAAATTCATATTGCGCGCCGAGGCGATCAGCCTTGCCTCCAGGCGCGAGAACAGCGTGATGGCAAGCAGCACAAAGCAAAAGGCAAAAAGCGCACCGATATAAAAGCCCGCACCGATGGCAAGACCGATGCTGGCCGATGCCCAAAGGCCTGCCGCCGTGGTCAAGCCCTTGATCTGATGCCGACCGGTCACAAGAATGGTCCCCGCACCGAGAAAACCGATGCCGCTGACCACCTGCGCGCCGAGACGTGCAAGATCGGTGGTGTAGCCCTCCAGCCAGAGATGCTGGCTGATCAGCATGGTCATCGCCGCGCCCAGACAGACCAACATATGCGTGCGAAACCCGGCCGGGCGGCGCTTGCGGCCGCGCTCAATGCCGATCAGTCCGCCAAAGATCACCGCAAGTGCCAGACGAAAAAGCACCGAGGCGGTGTTATATTCCGAGATCAAAGCAAAAAATTCCTTCATAGAACCCCCAAACCAATTAGGCTGTTGCACAAAGCAACAGCCCTTGTTTTCTGTTTTTGTTTACGCCAGCGCGCGCTCCAGCCATACCAGACCAATGGAGAACGCATCGTAAAGTCCGCTCTTGTCTCCCTGCTTGATGATCTTGGTGGGATCCTTCGAGTCGATCACCTGTATGAGGATCTTGTCGGGCACGCTGTTGTTATCCACCGTCTTGTACGACATGATCTCAAGGATCAAAATGCACTTGTCTGCCTCCATATCGCCGTAGCAAATGGTATTTCCTTCACGGACAAGCGGCTTTCCCTTGTATTCCAGGTACTGTCCGCTGACCTTTTTTCTCGTATCTGCCATAATATATCACTCCTTTGGTTATTATCTTCCATAATGTATTATAGCACAATGTGGCACAAAAGTCAACACCCTCTTTTCTGTCCAAAAAAATATCAAAAAAATATTTAAAAAACCTATTGACAACGGCAAAAAAACAGTGTATAATCAATGTGTACCAAAAAAGTATACAATGAGGTCAAATCATGAGAATCACACAGGAAGCCGATTACGCCATCCGCATCGCCTGCCTTTTGGCGGAGCGAGACCAAACGCTGGATGCCAATACCATTGCCGAGGCGTGCTGCATTACGCAGCGATTTGCGCTGAAGATCCTCAGAAAAATGGTCCTTGGCGATCTGGTGTGCTCCTTCAAGGGGGCAAACGGCGGCTATCGCCTGGAGCGCGACGCGAAGGACATCACGCTGAAGGACATTATCGAGCTGATCGACGGCGAGATCACCATCTCCCGGTGCCTTTCCGAGGATCACGTTTGCTCCAAGACCGGCGAGAACAAGGGCGCGTGCTTCGTGCACCGTGTATTTAACGTAATCAACCGTGACGTTGTGAAAAAGCTGGAGAAGGTAACGCTTGCCGCTCTGGTCGATCCCGACGTTTCGGTGGAGGATATCACAAAAAATTTTTAATTCATATTACTTAGGAGGATTTTAGTTATGAAAAAGTGGAAATGTGCCGTTTGCGGACAGATCGTGGAGTCCGAAACCAGACCCGAGCAGTGCCCTCTTTGCAAGGCACCGGCCGAGAAATTTGAAGAGCTGGTTGAGACCGAGATGACCTGGGCTGCCGAGCATATCGTAGGCATTGGTAAGAAGGATGCATCCGAGGAGATCATCGAGGGCCTTCGCGCCAACTTCAACGGCGAGTGCTGTGAGGTTGGTATGTACCTGGCAATGGCAAGAGTGGCTCACAGAGAGGGCTACCCCGAGATCGGCCTTTACTGGGAAAAG
>JAGAUC010000177.1 GCA_017621015.1 Clostridia bacterium
GAAAAATGTTATGTCATTCGCAACGGACGTCCCGAAATGAGCCGTATTACAGGCACGGGCTGTCAGCTTTCGGGAATTACAACCGCATACGCCGTAGCCAATCCCGATAACAAGACCGAGGCTGTTGCCGCCGCCGTTTGCGTCATGGGTCTGGCAGGTGAGATCGGTGTTGCTAATATGGTGGAGGGCGAAGGAAATTCCTCGCTCCGTAACCGTATCATCGATGCCATCTATAATATGGATGCAAACATGCTGAATAAGGGAGCAAAATATGAAGTGCGATAAAAAAGATCTGCTTTTGTATGCGGTCACAGACCGCTCTTGGCTTGGCGAACAAACTCTCTGCGAGCAGGTGGAGGAAGCGCTAAAAGGTGGCGCGACCTTCGTTCAGCTTCGTGAAAAGGAGCTTGACAACGCCACCTTCCTTGCCGAAGCCATTGAAATACAAGAGCTTTGCAAAAGATATAACGTGCCGTTCGTGATCAATGACAACGTGGAGATCGCAAGAAAAATGAACGCAGACGGTGTTCACGTGGGACAGAGCGATATGGAGGCAGGTAACGTTCGCGCCCTTCTCGGTGAAGATAAAATACTCGGTGTATCGGCGCAGACCGTTGAGCAAGCCATCCTTGCCGAAGCGCGCGGAGCGGATTATCTCGGCGTTGGCGCGGTGTTCCATACAGGGTCAAAGGCGGATGCCGATGACGTAAGCCACGAAACGCTGAAGGCAATCTGTGAAGCCGTGAGCATTCCCGTAGTCGCAATCGGCGGTATCGGAAAGCACAATGTGCTTGAACTCAGCGGAAGCGGGATCTGCGGTATCGCGGTGATCAGCGCAATATTTGCCGCCGAGGATATTACGAGTGCGACGGCAGAGCTGAAGGCACTCACCGAAAAGGCGGTATCAAAATGATAAAGGGTGCAATATTTGACCTTGACGGAACGCTCCTTGATTCGATGTCCATATGGGATACCATCGGAGAGGACTATCTTCGCTCCCTTGGCATCGAGCCGAGAGAAAACTTAGCCGAAACCTTTAAGACCTTTACCTTGGAGGAATCCGCCGAATATTATCGCGCCCATTACGGTGTGACCTTATCGGTCAAGGAGATCGTGGATGGCGTAAACGGAATGATCGAGGACTTTTATCGAAACGCAGTGCCTCTTAAAAATGGTGTTTCCGAGTTCCTTGCGGGGCTGTCGAAGAACGGCGTGAAGATGTGCATTGCCACGGTGACAGATAAATATCTTGCAGAATCCGCCTTGACACGCCTAAATGTCAGACAATATTTTGGCGATATCTTTACCACCGCTGAGGTTGGCTTTGGTAAGAATCACCCGACGATTTATCGAATGGCTCTAAACTATCTCGGCACGCCCAAAGATAAAACCGTTGTATTCGAGGATACGCTCCACGCTTTGATGACAGCAAAGAACGACGGATTTCCCGTTGCGGCGGTTTACGATGCACACGAACCAAGGCAAAATGAAATGAAATCCGCGGCGGATTATGATATTACAAGCTTTCAAAATTCCTTAAGGGTTTTTGAAGATACATAAGAAGCTTTTTGCAAAAAGTTTCTTATGCGGAGCGCGAGGCGGAGCCTTGCAAAAAAGCGGCGGACCGGGGGCACCACTCTCTGTCGCTCAAGAAAAAATAATGTTTAGGAGATATATTATGAAAACAGCATTATCAATCGCGGGAAGTGACTCCTGCGGAGGCGCCGGTATTCAGGCAGATATGAAGACGATGACAATGAACGGTGTTTATGCCATGAGCGCAATTACAGCACTCACGGCACAGAACACGACCGGCGTAAGATCCATTATGGAGGCAACTCCCGACTTCTTGAAAGATCAGATCGATGCGGTATTCGAGGATATCCGTCCCGATGCCGTAAAAATAGGAATGGTCAGCTCGGCAGAGCTTATTAAAGTGATTTCCGAAAGACTCGCTTATTATAAAGCAGAAAATATCGTTGTCGATCCCGTGATGGTCGCAACAAGCGGTTCTGCGCTGATGAAAACCGATGCAGTATCGGTGCTGACAAGAGAGCTTCTTCCTCTCGCTGCTCTTGTTACACCCAATATCCCCGAAGCGGAGGTTTTGTCAGAACAGGACGTTCACACGAAGGAAGATATGGAACGTGTGGCGAAGCTTATCGGCGACACCTACGGTTGCGCTGTGCTTCTCAAGGGCGGTCACAGCGTAAGCGATGCCAATGATCTTTTATATGTAAACGGTAGCTATAAATGGTTTCACGGTAAGCGTATCGACAATCCCAACACACACGGTACGGGCTGTACGCTCTCGTCCGCCATAGCATCAAATCTTGCTAAAGGATATGACCTTGAAACCTCCATTCAAAGAGCCAAGGACTATATCTCGGGCGCGCTTGCATCGATGCTTGACCTTGGGAAAGGCTCGGGACCTATGAATCACGCTTTTGATTTGAGCGGGAAATTTTTGGAATCCGACAATTAAGAATAATAAATGAAAACAGGGCTGGCAGAAAAAACTGTCAGCCCTTAACATTACGTGATATTATCATTTTTTAGAGAATCGATCAATTTGACTTTTTTCAAATTCCCAAGCGCACAGAAAATACCTACAGCGGTAATCACAATGATACTGCCAACGGAAAGCAAAAGCATATTCCAAGGCAAGGTAAACGACGTGATTACGGCTTCTTTTTGAATCAGATAAATGCCAAAATGAATCAAAAGTCCGATCGGAACGCCGATAAGAATCGCTTTCAAACCATGAAACAAATTTTCCAAAATCAAAATATGATAGATCTTTCGCTTTTCAAAGCCAAGACTGCGAAGCATACCGAAA
>JAGAUC010000178.1 GCA_017621015.1 Clostridia bacterium
CCCCCGGGAAGATGGCCATGATCGTGGCTGTAGCACGGGAAGCCGGCGTGTGCCGTGATCTGACCGTAGTATACGCCGTCCATACCCACCTCGTCGGTGATGTGCTCGGACACCTTGTCCATAATATCCCACCAAGGCTTAAAGGTTGGGCACATAGGAGCCAGGCGGGAGCCTACGCCGTTTTTCTCGGTGCCCTTATACAGGGTATACCGCTCACTGCCGTCCTCCTTGATCGCCACACCCTTTTTGCCGGTGTTTTCGTAGTTGACCTCAAAGCCCTCGTCACCGTCGCCCATCTCCCAGCTGATGCCGTTGATATACGGTACCACGAGAATGCCGTTTTCGTGTAGCCTGGGGATACGCTCGATGCAGGCTTTTCTTGCCTTGAAGTGCGGGTAATCGGTGTCAAAGCGGTTGTAGTGCCAGCGGTACAGATGCAGGCCGATCGGCACACCCAGCGCCTTTTGCAGCTCAATGACGTGCTCGCACCATTCGTCGGCCACATCCTCGGTGTCCTCCCAGGTAAGGTCGGGGGTCTTATCCTCCTTCAGCGGCGGCTCCTTCATGTTGGTGATGGTCCAGAAGGGGAGATCCTTAAAGCGGTTTTCGGTTTCGGGGTTGCCATCGGGGCCGGTCTGTGGAAGCCAGAACGCCTCCTTTTGCACAAAGGCGCGGTACAAAAGGGCGGCATCATACCAGTCTCCGTGGATGACCTGCCAGCGGCACACGCCGCGAAGCGCGAAGGAATTTGCCGCCAGCGACGCGCCGATTCCGTGGAACTTGGCTTCAATGCTCAGCTTATATTCCCGTTCGCTCAGGGTTATTTCCTTGGCGGCGGCACTGCCGTCGTGGATGCCGAGGTAGATGCCGCTCTCCTCGCCGTACACGGCAAAAAACTGCATACTGCATCTGCGGGAGGGATAGGGGATCTTCTTTTCCTGAAGCTGCTCGGCAAAGGTCTCGGGATCGGCGGCGTTCTTGATCACCTGGCCGCCCTCGGTGGGCACAAAAAGGTCCATATCCTTGCCCTCAACAAGGGGCATGGGGTAGGTCAGATCCATGGCCGACCATTGGCCGTTTTGGTTTTTGACCTCGCCGCTCCACGTGATTCCGCTCTCATCGCACACGGCGGTCAGCGTGACCGAAACCTCGGGGCATTTTTCACAGTCGCTGAAGGAAAACGTATAGGTGTTGTCTTGTTCAGCGCAATCGACGAACCCCCAGCCCGCCTCGGAGGTTACGATCAGCTCCTCGCCGCTTTCCACCTTTTTCATACGGAGCGAAAAAAGCTCGTGCTCGGCAAGTCTTGCCTGACCAAAGCATCCACCTGCGATCGCCATGCCCCCGCCGCCCTTGACGGCGAGCTCCAGATACCAATCCTGACCCTTGATCTTCATAATGCTTCTCCTTTTTTGGAATTTTGAGAAATAGATTCTTACAGATTAACCTTATCACATTTTTCTGTGTATGTCAACGCTTTTCGACAAATTGTCTCACAAAAAAGAGCCCCCATATGGCGCACCTGCAATTGATCAGGTCGCCGTATGGGGCTGCTTTCACGCCTTCAGCGTGTCTAAGATAAATGCCAGGTCCTCGTCGGCAAAGGGAGACTCCTTATTGGGGACGAGAGTCAGCCGCTCTGCCTCGCGCACAAGATAGGCTTTGTCCACGGGGGTGCGTGGATTGAGAAAGTGCTTGGCGTTCTCGCGGTAGATGCGGTCGCGAAGCGGCTTTTCCAGCGCTACACCGCGGAAGGGGTTGCCCATGTAATCGTGCTCAGTGTCGGTTTCGAAGAACTGACGAATCAAGCGGGGACGGCGCAAAAACAGGGTCTTCCACGTTTCTTCATCGGCGTCCGAGAAGGCGTAAAAATCTGTGCCGTAGAAAATGCGATTGCGGTAGCGGAGAAGGAAACCATGCCAATATTCCCAATCCTCAAGCATCTTGAAAAATTGCTCGCCGCCGGGGGTGATGTCGAAATAGGTGTTTGGGTAAGCCCCAAGAAAGCGCTCGGCGTTTTGTTTTTCGCCCATAAAGAAGCCAAAGTGCGCCGCCGCCAGGCGAAGGCGGGGGAATTTGTCCAGCACGCGAAAGACCTCGGCGCTGATCTCGTCCTTTGTGGGGTAGGTCCCGTCATACACACGCCCAGCCATGATGGCGTGCGGACTTGCCTTTTCTCTGTCCCAGTTTTCAGCGGGGTTGGCAAAATGGATGATGATGGGGTGGCCGTTTTTTTCCATAAACGCATAGAAATCGTCAAAGATCTCATCGTCCAGCCCAAAGCCACGTGCTTTGAGAAGAGAGGGGTAGCCCTCCAGCATCTTGATGCCGTCAAAGCCGACCGAAAGATATTCCTCGGCCTGTCTCAGAAAGTCTTTTTTTATTGCCTTCCGATCGGTGTAATCCGACGGGTGCATAAGACCCGCGAAGGCGTAGTGGTTTTCGCCAAAGACGTGCTTGAAAAAGAGCATCTTGAGGTTTTGCAAATGCTCGGTATGCACGATGCCGTCGGGGCCTGCCTCGTGCGGCACGCTTAAAAAGCAACCGCCCTCGGTCCCGGTCTGCTCGAATTCTCTTTGAAGAATGCCAACCGCTCGGTTCATTGGCACCTTCAACAGGTGATGAATGTGTGCGTCAAAAACCTTTTCCATATGTTATGCCTCAAACGATGTTTTGAGATTCTCGGTCATAATTTTTACCTCGCCGTGGGCGGGGACGTACTTCATATCCACGCCGATGTAGGAGAAGCGCTCCATCGGAACGTCAAATTCCACGCGAAGGCTCTCGCCCTTGGGGATGTGTACGCGCCTATAGTCGACCAGCTTTTTGATCACACCCGATACAAGCTTTGTGTGCACGTTGTGGGCGAAGATAAGAACGCTGTGGTCGGCATCATAGTCGCCGGTATTCTTGACCGTGACCGCCACCCGGCATACGTCCCCCTTTTTCTCGGCGGTGAGCTCCTCATACGCAAAGGTGGTGTAGGAAAGGCCGTGGCCGAAGGGAAATAGAGGTGTGGGTGATGCAAATACGTAGTCCTTACCGGGCTTTTCGGGGCTTCCGGGACGGTTATACAGGAGTCCCTTGCCCTGGCGGTAGTGGTTGTAGAAGCAGGGAAGGTGTCCGGCCGAACGCGGCACCGAGAAGGGAAGACGGCCCGAGGGGACGACGTCGCCTGCCAGCATATCGGCCACAACGGGGTTACCCTCGCAGCCGACGCCGTAGGTCCAGAGAACGGCGTTGCAGAAGGGAAGCTCGTCGGTGATCGACATGGGCTTGCCCGAATAGATCAGAAGCACGATGGGCTTACCCAGCTTTTCCAGCTCCTTGAGAAGCTTTTTCTGCGGAAAGAGCAGATCGGTGTCGGCCATGTCGGCGCCCTCGCCACAGGTGTGTGCCCAGTCAAGGTCGTGGGTCTCGTCGCGCTGCTCACCAACGCCGGCGTCACCGCCGAATACGCCGATGGAGTTGTGTCCGCCCGCAAAGACGATCACATCGGACTCCTTGGCGATACGGATCGCCTCGGCCACCATATCGTCATCATAAAGAGCAAAGCCGCAGCCGCGCGCGGTTTTCACGTTCGCGGTGCCGAACTTTTCTTCCATGGCTTGCTTCAGGGGCATGGCTCTCTGTGCCACGCAATCGACGTCCTTGTCGGCGTCGCGGTAGTTGTAATAGGTGTACGAGCCGAGCTGTGCGATCTCGGCGTTCGGGCCGATGAGAGCGATCTTCTCGGTGCCCTTAAAGGGAAGAACGCCGTCGTTCTTCACAAGTGTCAGCCCCTTTTCCGCGATCTCACGTGCAAGGGCTCTGTGCTCGGGGGTATAGACTTTCTCGCGCCAGGTGTTTTCGTCGCAATAGGGGTTTTCAAACAGACCGAGCTTGAATTTCATGGTCAGCACGCGGCGAACCGCACCGTCAAGGCAATGCTCGTCCATTTCGCCGTTCTTGATAGCCTCAAGCGTCTGCTCGCCGTAGGCAAGAGCGCGCGTTGCCTCCATATCGACCATATTTTCAAGGAAGAGCTTGCCGGCCTCTAAGGGGGAGTCCACGGTCTTGGTGACGTTGCAGAGAAGCCAGGAAGCGCCGTAGTCGGTAATGACCATACCGTCAAAGCCAAGCTCCTTACGGAGCACGTCTACCAGCCAGTAGTGGTTGGCGTGCATCGAAAGGCCGTCCATCTCGGAGTAGGTGGGCATGGTGCCCATAATGCCTGCCTTTACGCACGCGGCAAACGGGGGAAGCATAAACTCGCGGATCTCACGCTCGCCCATATGTGCCGGCGACATGTTCAGACCGCTTTCGGGCGAGCCGAAGCCGATGTAGTGCTTCATGGTCGCGCCGATGCCGTTGTTTTGAAGGCCGTACACCATCTGCTCGACCATCTTGGTGACAACGAGGGTATCCTCACCGTAGTTTTCCTCAGCTCTGCCCCAGCGCGGCTCACGCAAAAGGTCGCAGTTGGGCGCATACATCTGGTTAAAGCCGCAGGCCTTGGCCTCTTTTGCCTCCGCCTCGGCCATCTTATAGGCGTAGCCTTCGTCAAAAGTGGCCGCAATACAGCCTGTGGTTGGAAACACCGTCATCATCGGGACGGAGCCACCGTGAGTGCCCTCAAGTGCCACGAGAAGCGGAATGCCAAGACGCGTTTGGTTCATACAGTATTCCTGCATACGGTTGATATGGGCAGGGTCGAGGTCACGGAAGGTATAGATCGAGCCGTCCATGCGCGCCTTGCCCTCAAGCATCTCGTTATAATATTCTTCAAAGGTTGCCACGCTGCCGGGGCAATGAAGCTGCTGAAGCTTTTCCTCGACCGTCATTCGAGAGAGCAGGTCTTCCACGCGCTCGGGAATCGGCAGGTCGGGATTTTTGTATTTCATTTGGTCCATACGGAATCTCCTTTTTGTTGAAGTATGTAATTTTATTATAACGTACATTCATATGTCGCACAAGTGAAAATGCTATTCTACTTGCTCTTTTTTTAGCATAAAATTACTTTTCTTCTTTCGCCGCCTGTTCTTTTTTTGAACGGGAGACTTGACAAACCGGGTTGGATTTGCTATGATAAAAATGAAAATCCGAAATTGCTGTATTGCCTTGATTTTTGGGGGATTTATGGAGCTTACATTTTACATTCACCGAAATAAAACCGACAACTATAAATTGATGCCCGAGCCCATTCCGTTCCACGAGCTTGTTATCGTTTTACAGGGAAAAATGTACTATGAGATCGACGGTGAGGAAATCGAGCTGAACGACCGCGATATTGCTTACATCCCGTTTGGACACGTGCGTTCACGTGGGCTGTCGATCGAGCCGCCCGACTATGTCAGTATGCATTTTGTGAGTGATGAGCCGTTGCCATTGCCGCTGAAAATGACCAACGTGGTGCACGGTTGTGTCCCGCACCTGATCGCCGCCACCGATTCGGCTATGCGCCGTTTCGGTCAGCCCCGTTTCGGTGAGCGTCCGATTCCGCTCATTGATCAGCTGATGCGAACGCTTGTGGATTACCTGGAAATGGATCTGGCACGGCCAAAGGAGTCGGACTACGTCAGAAAAATGAAGCAGTATATGCTGGACCATCTGTATGCGCCCTTTCATGTGGGGGATCTGGCTGAGTATATGTCGATGAGTCCGTCCTACTGTTACGCGGTGTTCAAAAAAGAGATTGGAATGCCCATTATGGCCTATTTTACGGCGCTGAGACTCCAGGAGGCTCAAAATCTTCTGGCGCTGGGCGGACATTCGCTTTCGGACATCGTGGAGATGCTTTGCTTCTACGATTACAATTATTTTTCGCGCACCTTCAAAAAGCATTTCGGCATCACGCCCGTTCAGTACAAAAAACAACTGTATAGCTTGGGATAAATTGAAGTTTGTAGGGGAGAGACGCGCGGGGGTACTTTTGAAAAAGTACCCCCGCACCC
>JAGAUC010000179.1 GCA_017621015.1 Clostridia bacterium
AATATGGAAACGAGGTAAAAAGTATGGCCATCGAAAATGTGAGAGAATATTTAAAGCCCTTCGAACTTGACGGAAAAATTTTGGAATTCGAGGTCTCCAGCGCCACGGTAGCGCTGGCTGCCAAGGCTCTTGGCACCGAGGAGGCGCGCATCGCCAAAACACTTTCGCTGGAAGCCAAGGACGGCGGCTGTATCCTTGTAGTTGCCGCCGGCGACGTCAAGATCGACAATCATAAATTTAAGGAATTTTTCGGCTTCAAGGCCAAGATGCTCTCCTTTGACGATGTGCTTACTAAAACCGGACACGCCGCAGGCGGTGTATGCCCCTTTGCCAATCCCGAGGGAACCCAGGTGTGGTTGGACCTGTCGCTAAAGCGCTTTGAGACCGTCTTCCCAGCGTGCGGAAGCGCAAACAGCGCCATTGAGCTTACGCCCGACACGCTTTTTGAAGTCTCCCATGCACTCGGCTTTGTCGACGTTTGCAAGCCGATGGCGCCCGTCTCAGAATAAGCTTAGAAAGGACACAGAAAAGTGGCAAAAGACGTAGAAAGAGCAAAAACATTATACAATGACCAAAGCATCCGCTCGCTTAAAGGCGCAGACCGTGTGAGAAAGCGCCCCGGCGTTATTTTCGGATCGGACGGCCTTGAGGGCTGTGAGCACTCCTTCTTTGAGATCCTTTCCAACTCGGTGGACGAGGCGCGCGAGGGTCACGGCAAGGAGATCACCGTCACCGCGTATCTTGACAAGTCCATCGAGGTGGACGACCACGGACGCGGTGTTCCGCTCGGCTACAACGAGGCCGAGGGACGGTGGAACTGGGATCTTATTTACTGTGAGCTGTATGCGGGCGGTAAGTATGACAACAACGACGGAGACTCGGCATACGAGTACTCCCTGGGTCTGAACGGACTTGGCGCCTGCGCGACCCAGTACAGCTCGGAATACATGGATGTAAGCTCGTATGACGGAACCACGCTTCGCTCGATCCACTTTCGTAAGGGCGAGCCGGTGTCCGAGCTTGAGGAGCGAGAGCTTGAGCGCAAGGAGCGCCGCACAGGTACGGTGATCCGCTGGCGCCCCGACCTTGAGGTGTTTACCGACATCAACATCCCCCATGAATTCTTTATCGAAACCATGCGCCGCCAGTCGGTCGTAAACGCAGGAATTTCCTTTGTTTTACGTTTACAGCAAGAAGATAAGAGTTTTATTGAGCAGAAATTTCTATATGAAAACGGCATCTCCGATTACATCTCGGAACTGGCCGGCGAGGCAGCCATGACTGCGCCCACGTTCTGGCACCTTGAGACCAAGGGACGCGACCGCGAGGACAAGGACGATTACAAGCTCAAGGCCGATTTTTCCTTCTGCGTTTCCAACGCCGTCAATGTCATCGAGTATTATCACAACTCCAGCTTTCTGGAGTACGGCGGCTCGCCCGACCGCGCGGTGAAGGTCGGCTTTGTATATGCGCTTGACAAGTACATGAAGGCGACCGGCAAATACAATAAGAATGAGTCCAAGATCACCTTTGCGGACGTTGGGGATTGTCTGATCCTTGTCATCAACAGCTTCTCCACCGTTACCTCTTATGAAAATCAGACCAAGAAATCCATCACCAACAGCTTCATCTATGAAGCAATGTGTGATTCCATCAAGCAGAATCTTGAGATCTACTTTGCGGAAAATCCAACCGCCGCCGAGCTGTTTGCCAATCAGGTGCTTGTCAACAAGCGAAGCCGTGAGAGTGCGGAAAAGGAGCGCCTAAACATCAAAAAGAAGCTGACGGGCACGCTGGATATTGCCAACCGTGTGGAAAAATTCGTCAACTGCCGCTCCAAGGACCCCGCGATCCGCGAGCTGTATATCGTGGAGGGTGACTCGGCACTCGGCTCGTGTAAGCTGGGTAGAAACGCCGAATATCAGGCCATCATTCCCGTTCGCGGCAAGACGCTCAACTGTCTGAAGGCACCCTATGACCGCATTTTCAAGAGTGACATCATCGTTGACCTCTTAAAGGTCATCGGCTGCGGCGTGGAGTTGCATGGAAAGGTCAAGACCGATATGCCTGCCTTTGATCTCGCATCGCTTCGCTGGGCAAAGATCATTATCTGTACCGATGCCGATGAGGACGGCTTCCAGATCCGCAC
>JAGAUC010000180.1 GCA_017621015.1 Clostridia bacterium
CGAGCTGATGCGTCTGGGCTACAACGCCGTGACCTATATGCCCTCGCGCAATACGAAGGAGCAGCTGGAACGCGTGATGCGGATGTGCCGCGAGTACGGCTTCTTTGAGATCAGCGGTGAGGATATCAACTCGCCCCGTCAGTCCTTTATCTGCAAGGCCATGGACGACCCGATGTTCTCGCATCTGACCGACGCGACCTACAAGCTGATCGCGCACGAGGAAGCGGCAACCAAGGATATCACCAAGGCGATGTTTACAAGGCATAAATAAAAAACAGGAAAGCCTGCAGGCTTTCCTGTTTTTGTTTATTTTACCTTCATGGTAATATCGTTTTTGTTTTGTGCCTCGTTGGTGTTGATCACTGCACCGGGAGAGGGAAGTGAGCAAAGCGTGTGAAGCTCGTTCGGGGTCAGGTCCTGCGTGGTGGCGAACTCCTCGCTCATCGCGTAGGCCAGGATGCTCTCCTTTAGCCACATGGCGCCGGGATCGCTTTCCTTCAGGTTCAGCGAGCAGACAAGCAGCTTGCCTGCGCCCACCTTGTATTCAAACAGCATGGCCTCGCGGCGCGCGTTCTTGTAGGTGGTGGCCATATCGAGGATGGGGCGGTGCGGATGCTTTTTGAGGTCAAGAACCACCGCGCGGCCGTCGTTCAGCATCTCGCGGAATTGCCAGCCGCAGAAGCCATCGTTCGGGAAATCAGAGAAGATCGGGTGATCGGCAATGGCCGTGCCCAGATGTCCGCCCGTGCGTCCTGCCAGCGCAAGCTGGAAGATGGTAGGCTCCGAGGCAAAGGGCTTTGTGCCGAAGATCAGCACGTTTTCGCCCCTCTCAAGACGGGAGATAAGCTCGCCAGCATCCATGCCATTCGAGATACAAAGGTTTGCTTTTTTGAGCGCAGAGGCGGTGGGAAGCTTGCCGCTTGCCTTGGGGAAAACGTAAAGCGTCCACTCGTTTTCGGCATCGGTGTCACCGCCCGAAAGGGCAACCGAAAGCGTAAGCGCCCCCGGGGTTTCCACGCGAGGCATCACAGCCGCCAGCGTGTAAAGCGGCGTAATGCCGCCGCACGCGATCTCACCCGTGCGGATCTCGCGGCGCAGGAGCACCTGCTCGCCGCATCGAAGCGTGACGTGAAGTGTTGCCTTGTCAAGGGTCTTGCCGTAGTGTGAAACCAGGATCGGAACCGAAAGCTTTTGTCCGCACGTGAAGCTGGGCAGACGGGGAAGATCGGCCAAAAGCACGGTGTCGCTGTTGTAGCGGCGCACATTCTGCGCGGTCTCGCCCGGCTTCATTTCGTAAAACTCATTCATCATACCCACACAGTAGCCAAAGGTGTGCCAGTGGGTGTCAATGTCGCCGAGAAAATCGTAGCCGGCGATGTTGTCGGTGCGGCGAATGGTCTCAAAGCAATGCTTGCGCAGAAGGCTCTGGCAAGCCGAGGAATTGCGGTAATAGAGGTTGGCGCGGTCGAGAAGGCCGACGTCCTGCAGGTGCTTTTTCACCGAGGACATAAACTCGGTCTCGCCGATGCGTGTGCCCTCATAGCGGCTCATCAGCGAGAGGTCACAATAGGTGCCGTGGATGCAGATCTCGTGGCTGAGGATGGGGCGCTTGTATAGCGCATTTCGCTCATTGAGAAGCGCGGAGTCGCCCGATTCGGAGCGGTAGCTGGTCTGTCCGAGCGAATAGCTGTTATACAGATCACAGAATTCGTCAAGTGCCGCCAGGCGCCTCGGATTGTGCGGGAAGGGCTTGTCTTCCTTGCAATCGCCAAAGCTGAAGTATTCCACGCCGCGCATGGCGGACATGGGGGAGAAGAGCGAGTCGCTTTCTGCGTGAACAAAGGCCGCGCAGGCGCGAAGATGCTCAATGTATGCCTCGTCGATCAGCATTTCGTTGCCCGAGGAATAGGCGCAGATCGAGGGGTGGCGGCGGCAGGCTCTTACGATGTCCTGCCATTCGGTGTAGCTTGTGTTGTTGGGCGTTTCGACCTCGATCACCATGCCCAGCTCGTCAGCCGCCTCGGCGTATTCGGGCATAGGCACGTGTGTATGAAAGCGAATGGAATTGAAGCCAAGCGCCTTCAGCGTGCGGAGATGGCTGCGATAGTAGGCCTTCTCGCGCGGAGGGTGTACGTCCATTGCGTGATAACAATGCTCGCAGATGCCGCGGAAGAAGTAGGGCTCGCCGTTGAAATACAGGCGGTTGCCCTTAGAGGTCATACGGCGGATGCCAAAGCGGCAGGTCACGCTGTCCCTCTCGGTAAAGACCCGGACGGTGTAAAGCTTGGGCTCTCTTACGCTCCAAAGCGTATACTTGGCCGTGTCAAGGGCGACCTCGGTCTCGCCGTCGGGGATGATGACCTCGTCCAAACACCTTTTGCCGTCAAGGATCTGAACGGTCTTTTGCTTTGCCCTCGCGCCGTCGGTCTTGACCGTAAAGTGCGAAAGGTCGGGTGCGGTGGACACCCACACGTCGCGAAGTCCGTCGGCATACACGCGAAGCTCCACGTCACCCCAGATGCCGCCCGTATAGTTGTTCGAGGCGCGCGTGGTGAGACCCGAGACCGCGTTGCCGTCGTAGCCGTCAAAACGCGTGTTGGAAACGGCAAGCGTGATGCTGTTTTCGCCATCCGCAAGGATCTCCTCAGGGACGGGAAGGAAGAACTCTGAGGAATAGCCCTCATGTCTGCCGAGGTAGACGCCGTTGATCCACGCCGAAAGTGTGTTCTGCACACCGCCGACGTAAAGCTCGGCGCTCGCAAAGCCGTCCTTTTTCTCAAACGTAAAGGTTCTCTTATAAAGAAAGGTTCCGACCGGATTTGCTAGCTGCATGTCGGGGGAATAGCCCGCGTGCGGGTAGCGCAAAAGCGTGTACTCGGGATTCCAGCTCAGCTCGGAATGAAGCGCAGTGGTGCGGAAAACATCCAGATTGTCCTCCCAGTACCCCGGAACCGAAAGCCTCACGACCGTGTCACTTCGCCCCTGCGAATCGGTTTTGAATTCGGGCATTGCCTTGTCGGTATAAGGCTTGTCCGATATATAGTCAACATACCATGTGCCATTCAGGGAGAGCGCTTGATGCATAATATTTTTCTCCTTAAGGAATAAGATTTACCATATTTTATCATAGTTTTTCGGATTTGTCTACGTTTTTTTAATTTTTTGGAAGGACGGATGTGTAAAAATAACATTTGTCTTTCCGGCTTTTTTGTTTTTGCTGTTTACTTGTCCCTAAAAATATG
>JAGAUC010000181.1 GCA_017621015.1 Clostridia bacterium
CAACCTGGAGATCAAAAAGAAGCAGCTTTACGGCCTGGTCGGCCCCAACGGTGCGGGCAAGACCACGGTGTTCAATATGCTCACGGGTGTTTATCACCCCACCACGGGTCGCTTTTACCTTGCGGGCGAGGATCTGACGGGCAAAACGCAGGGGACCATCAACCACAAGGGCATCGCGCGTACCTTCCAGAACATCCGTCTGTTCAACAATATGAGCGTCATCCGTAACGTTCTGGTCGGCCTTCACAGCCGCCCCGAATATAAGTGCAATCCCTTTGTCAGCATGCTTCGCCTGCCGGGTCACTTCGACACCGAGAAGCGTATGCGCGACAAGGCGAAGGAGATCCTCCGCATCGTGGGTCTGGAGGAGGAGCGCAACAATCTCGCGTGCAATCTGCCTTACGGTAAGCAGAGAAAGCTGGAGATCGCGAGAGCGCTGGCTACAAACCCGAGGCTTTTGCTTCTGGACGAGCCGGCGGCAGGCATGAACCCCCACGAGACCGAGGAGCTGATGGGTATCATCCGCTTTATCCGTGACGAGTTTGATATGACCATTCTGCTCATTGAGCACGATATGAAGTTCGTGGCCGGACTTTGTGACGAGATCACGGTGCTCAACTTTGGAACCGTTCTCGCACAAGGGCAGACCAGAGCGGCGCTGAATGACCCCGAGGTGGTCAAGGCGTACATCGGAGGTTAATTATGGCATTGCTTGAAGTAAAGGATCTACAGGTATATTACGGTGTCATCCAGGCGCTTCGCGGCATCAGCTTCGAGGTGAACGAGGGTGAGATCGTTACGCTGATCGGCGCCAACGGCGCCGGCAAAACAACCACCATGCAGAGCATTATGGGGCTGATCCCCGCAAGGCACGGAAGCGTGGTGTATGACGGACACGATATCACGAAAATGCCCTGTCACGAAATCGTGCACCTGGGTATGGCGCAGGTGCCCGAGGGACGCCGTGTGTTCCAGGAGCTTACGGTGCAGGAGAACCTTCTGATGGGTGCTTACACCCAGAAGGACAAGGCGCGCATCAAGGCGGACATCGAGGAGATCTACGAGCAGTATTTCCCCCGTCTGGGCGAGCGCCGCAGTCAGATCGCGGGCACGCTTTCGGGCGGTGAGCAGCAGATGCTGGCCATGGGGCGCGCCATGATGTGCCACCCGCGGCTTTTGATGCTGGACGAGCCCTCGATGGGTCTGTCGCCCTTGCTTGTGGACTTTGTGTTTGATATGATCAAGAATTTCAATAAAAACGGAACCACCATTCTGCTCGTGGAGCAGAATGCGGGTAAGTCGCTGGCGATCTCCGACCGCGCGTACGTGCTGGAAAACGGGCGCATCGCCCTTTCGGGCACCGGCGCGGAGCTGATGGAGAGCGAAGAGATCCAAAAGGCGTACCTTGGCGGATAAACGAATAACATTTGGGGGAGCTTTTTTCAAAAGTTCCCCCAAAAAAACCGAATCCCCCCTTTACAAAGGTGTGTTTTGGTAGTAAAATATAGTAAATTTGAAAAAGGAAGAGCTGAATATGGCACTTACGGTTTCGGGCAAGGTCAACGCAGGCTTTGCCGCTGTAGATATTACCCCAAAAATGGGCGCGCATCTGGCAGGAAGCGGTGCAGGGCTTCACCGCCCCGCGCAGACGGTACTTGACCGCCTTTACGCGCGCGCCGCGGTTTTTAAAAACCAAGAGACTACGCTTTGTGTGCTGGAGCTGGACGTCACGCTGATCTCAAGCGAGTATGCCGAGCGGATCGCCTCGGGCGTAATGAAGGCGCTGGGCGTGCCGCGCGAGTGCGTGATGGTGATGGGCACGCAGACCCATTCGGCTCCCATGCTGGGCTACTGCTCGATCGACGAGGATTTTCCGCTCGACATTCCCGCGGATCGCGAGTACATCAAGGGCGGCGAGCGTGAATATTCGGATTTTGCCGCTGAGCAGGCGATAAAGGCGGCGACCGAGGCGGCGGCGAAGGTGCGTCCGCTCCGTATGCAATTTGCGCGCGGAATGAAGCGCGACCTTGCGTTCAACCGCCGCGTGATTAGCCGCATCACCACGGGTGCGGACGGCGACGACGCGCTCTCCTATAAAAACGGCCTGACGCTGGAGAAGGGCAAGATCACCATGCCGTTCCCCGTAGACAATATGGCGCTCCGCAATCCCGCGGGCCCCGATTACATCTCACACGTGGAGGGCCCGATCGATGACGAGGTGGTGGTGGGCTGCTTTATCGATGAGCACATGCAGATCGAATCGCTGCTTTTGAATTTCACCTGCCACCCTGTTAACGCTTTTTGCAACGACTCCACCTTTTATGCCGTCAGCGCCGACTGGTGCGGTGCCTGGGCAGGTCTTGCGAAGGAGACTCTGAATGCAAAAACGCTGCCGCTGGTCATTAACGGCTGCTGTGGAAACACCAATCCCATCGATCCCTACAAGCCCGATATGGTGCTCTCGCCAAAGGAAATGGGCGAGAAGCTGGCGGAGCTGACGGGAACGATGGTGCACCGTATGCGCTTTGATGGCGGCGAGGACGTCAAGCTGTCTGCCTCGCTTGCGTGGCTGCCGCTCGATTACCGCACCATCTCTAAGGAACGCAAAAAAGAGGTCGAGGATATCCTCGGCGAGCACCCCGAGTGCCCGAAATATCAGGCAAGCGGTGAGCTTGACGCCGATTGGTTTGTTGCCGCCAGCACGCGCAGCGTGGAGCTGATGCAAAAGCGCGAGCCGAAATTTATGTACCCCGTGCAGGTCTTCCGCATCGGAGACCTTGCCATCGTTGCTCTTGCGGGCGAGCCCTTCTCGGAGGGTCAGCTTGACCTTAAGCTTCGCTCGCCGGCGGCGCTTACGGTGGTCGGCCATATGGCCAACAAATACGTCGGCTACATTCCCATTGCCGCCGGCTGCGAGCGCGGCGGTCTTGAGGCACACCCCAAGGTGACCTACTGGTCCAAGCTCGCCCCCGATTCGCTCGAAAAGATCGTCGATAAGAGCCTGGAATTGCTCCAAAAGCTTTATCGGGACTGAGTTTTAAATTTTGATTTGTCGGTGCGTTTGAATGGCTATGCTTGCACAAACGTTATCGGATGAAAGGCTCCCTC
>JAGAUC010000182.1 GCA_017621015.1 Clostridia bacterium
CCCTTGCAAACAAAACAAACCGATAAACTACAATTTATAGGCATAGAAAAAGCGAAGCCGTGTGGCTTCGCTTTTTGTTTTAGTTTCTGAGGCTATGGATGGGTGCGGGGATCCGTCCGCCGCGCGCGATAAAGCTCTCCGAGGAGTTCTTGTTCAGCGCCATAATAGGGGCGGTACCGAGAAGTCCGCCAAACTCCACCGACTCGCCCACGGTCTTTCCGTACGCGGGGATGAGGCGCACCGCCGTGGTCTTGTTGTTGATCACACCGATGGCGATCTCGTCAGCAATGATGCCGCTGATGGTCGAGGCCGGCGTGTCACCGGGAACGGCGATCATATCCAGACCTACCGAGCAGACCGCAGTCATTGCCTCCAGCTTTTCGATCGAAAGCGAGCCGCATCGTGCCGCCTCGATCATACCGGCATCCTCCGAAACGGGAATGAAGGCGCCCGAAAGTCCGCCGACGTGCGAGGACGCCATAACGCCACCCTTTTTGACCGCGTCGTTGAGAAGCGCCAGCGCCGCCGTGGTGCCGTGCGTGCCGCAACGCTCAAGTCCCATATTTTCCAGAATGTGCGCCACGCTGTCGCCCTGTGCGGGCGTGGGCGCAAGCGAAAGGTCCACGATGCCGTAAGGCGCGCCCAAGCGATGGGAGGCCTCGTAGGCGATCAGCTGACCGACGCGCGTGATCTTGAAGGCGATCTTCTTGATGGTATCGGCAAGCTCACCGAAGTCGCACATTCCCTTCTTCTGAATGGCCGCCGCCACTACACCGGGGCCCGAAACGCCCACATTGATCACCGTATCCGGCTCACCCATGCCGTGCATAGCACCGGCCATAAAGGGGTTATCCTCGGGGATATTGGCAAATACGACCAGCTTGGCACAGCCGATCGACTCGTTGTCGCGCGTAAGATAAGCGGTATCCTTGATGATCTCGCCCATGCGCTTGACGGCGTCCATATTGATGCCGGCCTTGGTGGTTGCCACATTGACCGACGAGCACACGCACGAGGTGGTGGAAAGGGCCTCGGGGATGGCCTCGATGAGGTTGCGTGCCCCGACGGTCATTCCCTTCTGCACCAGCGCGCCGAAGCCGCCGATAAAGTTGATGCCAAGCTCATTTGCCGCCCTTTGAAGCGTTTTGGCAAGACGCACATAGCCGTCGCTGCCGATGGCACCGCCAACCAAGGAAATGGGGGTGACCGATACGCGCTTATTGACGATCGGAATGCCGTAGCCTGCCTCAAGATCGCGGCAAACGCTGACCAGATCCTTAGCACTTTTCATGATTTTATCGTAAATTTTGGTTTCCAGTCTGCCTATGTCCTCGCTGACGCAGTCAAGAAGAGAAACGCCCATCGTTACCGTACGGATGTCCAGGTTCTCCTCCTGGATCATATGTATGGTTTCGAGAATATCCGTTGTATTCAGCATAATCGTTGGATCCTTTCTTAAATGCGGTGCATCGAGTTGAAGATGTCCTCGTGCATCGCGTGAATCTCCAGTCCCTTGCCCTCACCAAGCTTTTTCATGGTGTCGGAAAACGCCGAGAACGGCACGCTCAGCGCCGAAATATCCACAAGCATGATCATGGCAAAATATTCGCGCATAACGCTCTGGCTGATGTCCACAATGTTACCGCCGAATTTTGCGCACTCCGCGCTGACCGCCGCAATGATGCCCACACAGTCCTTTCCGATTACTGTTACTACTGCCTTCATAATCCATCCTCCTGTTTTTTTCTTAACAATCTCTATTTTACACCATTTTTACAAAAAAAGCAAGTCCCCTTTTGCAAGAACTTGCTTGATATTTACTTTTTTATGCGCTCCAGAACCGTCTGATAGCCGCCCTTGCCGTAAAGATAGCTACGGTTGACGCGGCTGATGGTGGCGGTGCTGGCACCCGTTTCCTCGGCGATCTTGTTGTAGACCGTTTGCTTGGAGAGCAGCTTGGCTACCACCATTCGCTGTCCCAGATCCAAAATCTCCTTGGTCGTCAGCGCATCCTCAAGAAATGCACGGCACTCTTCCTCGGTCTTAAGCGACAGAAGTGCTTTTATCAAAAGGCTTGTGCCCTCGTTATTCAAAATATCTGCCATAATCATCCCTCCGACGATTTAGTTCTTTAATATGATAGCACAATAACGTGAAAAAGTCAAGAGGTTGTGTGTTTTTTTCGTTTTTTTGATTTTTTGCCGTTTTTTCGCATAATAATAAGTGAGAAAGTGTGGTGAGAATAACGCAAGAGAACATCCATTGGCAACGGCTTGCTTCTATGCTTTTTTGCATTCTGTTTGCCATTGCCCTCTTTTTGTTTATCGGCAAATACTTGCTGATCGCCGTTCTGCCCTTTTTGATTGCCTGGGCAACGGCGCTTTTGCTCCGTCCTCCCACAAGCTGGCTGGCGGAAAAAAGCGGCCTGCCGCGAAAGCTATGCGCCACAGTGCTTTTGCTTTTGGTCTTTTTGCTGGTCGGCGGCCTTCTGACCCTGGCGGTAAACCGTCTGCTGGCTGAATCGGGGCGGCTTCTGGAGCGGCTGTCCGCCGAAAGTGACCGCATCGGTGCTTATCTTCTGGCGCTGGCCGAGCGCATTCGGACGCTGGGTGAGCGTCTGCCCATTTTGCGCGAATTCGCGCACATCAAGGGGCTGGAAGCCCTTGACGGCTACTTTGACACGCTGCTCTCCGAAACCGTAAAGGGGCTGACAAGCGCACTTACCACCAAGATCCCCGGGCTGATCGGACGCTTTATTTCCGCCCTTCCCTCGTTTTTGCTTTTCTTTGTCATCAGCGTGATCGCGTCCTTTTATTTCACGCTGGATCTGGACACCGTCCACGGCTTTTTGAAATCGCTCTTGCCCGAAAAGCTCGCCGCGCGGATGCCCGCTTTTCAAAAGGGCTTTAAAAATTTTCTGACCCGCTATCTGCGCGCTTACGCCCTCATTCTGTTTCTCACCTTTTGTGAGCTGTACGTCGGTTTTTCGGTGCTGGAGCTGGAGTACTCCTTTCTCCCGGCAGCGCTGATCGCGCTGGTCGATCTTTTCCCTGTGCTCGGCGTGGGAACGGTTCTTTTGCCGTGGGCGGGCATCGTACTTTTGGGTAAAAACTACTACCTCGGATTTGGGTTGATCATTTTGTGGGCGGCGGTCACGGTGGTGCGGCAGATCATTGAGCCGCGCATTGTGGGCGGAACGCTTGGCGTGCATCCGATCCTCATGCTGATCGCCATGTATATCGGCTTTCGCTTTTTTGGCATTCTCGGCGTTCTTCTCTCGCCCGCCGCCGTCATTACCGCGCGCTTTTTCATCAAGGAGACCTCCCAAAGGCGTACGTCATAAAATTCAAAACGCCCGACAAAATTCCGCCTGTTTTGCAGAAAAAGAGAGATATAATACTAGAAAAAAGGAAGGATTGCTTATGAAAAAAACCATTTGTAAAATCGAGTACGACACCGAGACCGCCACGCTTGTCAAAAAGATCACCGTCGGCACCTTTGGCGATGAAAACGGATATGAGGAAACGCTTTATATTACGCCAAGTGAACACTATTTTCTATATTTGAACGGTGGCCCCGCCTCGCTCTACCCCACCGAGGACATCAAACGCCTCTCCAAGGCCAAGGCCGAGGCCTGGCTTGAGGATCATGCATAAAAACGCAACCCAAGCGGCGGCTTCCATAAGGGCTTACCTGCAAAAAGCAAAAGGAGTACGAGCAGTTTGCTCGTACTCCTTTTGCTTTCGCACTTCTACCATTACACAGAGGAGCCTTTCGGCCTAAATACCG
>JAGAUC010000183.1 GCA_017621015.1 Clostridia bacterium
CAGAAGAGATGCGGTAAATAAATTGGAGGGCGTAGCTATGGATTTTTTAGTCGGCATCCCGCTCGGAGCAGAGGGAATCGTCATCGTCGCTCTCGGCGATCTCTCGCTTGAAGTCGGACTTGGAGACCAGGAATCTCCGAATGGCAAACAGACCGCCGATGCAAAGCACGCAGGCAATGTTGCTCAGGGCACTTTCGTGGTTGATGATGACCTGACGCGCGATGGCCACGATCAGTACCTCAATGGTGTTGGCAGGCGTGAGGTTGACCAGCATTCGCACGAACTCAAGGCCGACCACGATGGTCAGAATGCTTTGCAGATAGGTGTCCGCCGAAGAAAAATAGCCGTCCACCGAGAACATTTTGTAGATCTCAAAGCCCAGCATGCCGATGAGGACCGCAATGGTCAAAACGGCGATCACAAATTCGAGAAGATGAAGCGCCTTGTAGAAAATTTTTGACATTTTTTTGGACATAGCGGAAGGATCTCCTTTGCTGTGGAATGATTTTCTTTTCTTAATTATAGCATATTCGGTCAAAAATGTAAATACGTGCAAAGGCAAAAAGCTTCAAAAAACGACAAAGCACCCGCAGATAAGATCTGCGGGTGCCTCACAATCAAGCTTGTTTTTTTGGGAAAAAGAATATCGTCATGCCTACAAGAATGATCAGCATGCCGAGCAGCTGCCGCGGCTCAATGCCCTCGCGGAAGATAAGATGTGCGAGAATACAGGTGCCGATCGGCTCGCCGAGGATGCTCATGGTCACCGCCGAGGCAGGGAGCCGTTTGAGCAAAAGGTTAAAGACAAACTGACCGCCGACGGTTGAGATCAGCGCAAGACCGAGGAAGGCGCCCAGGGTCTGTCCGTTGTAGCCGAAAAGCGGCGTGCCGGTAAGAGCAATATAGCCAAGCAAAAGCACGGCGCTCACAAGGTAGGCCAGCGTGGAGTAGGTGACGGCGGAGACCTCCCGTCGCACCGATTCACCGACGAAATAGTACAGGGCGATCACACCCGCGGCCACAAAGGCAAGAATGTCGCCGATCAGCGCCTTGCCGCTGATCTGAAGGTCGCCAAGACCGATGATCAGGCAGCCGCCAAGGGCGATGGCGCATCCGATGAGCGCGGCGGGTCTTGCACGTCTTTTGCGGAGCAGACGGTCAAGCCAAAGCGAAAAGAGCGGTTGAAGCGAGACCAGCACCGTGGAGCTGGCGATCGATGTGTAGCCTAAGGACTCAAACCAAAGCACGTAGTGAAGCGCGAGGCAAGATCCGGCCAAGGCAATCTCAAGCCATTGCCTTTTGGAGAAGGCCGTAAGCTCGCGGCGGCAGGCCCTGCGCCCCAGAAAAAAGGGAAGCAGAGCAAGCCCTGCAAGCAAAAGCCGATAAAATGCGGTCACCGCCGCAGGCGCGCTTGCCACCCTCACAAAGATCGCCGAGGCAGACAGCGCCAGCACACCGCCAAAAAGGATCAGATAGGTTTTGATGCCTGTCATTTTTTAGTCCAGATAGGTGATATCGCTTTCGGGGACACCCTTGATGTCGCCAACGTAGGCGTAGGTGCCGAGAATACGGTCAACGTAGCCTTGCGAAATGGTGCTTTGCATCGGCGCCGTGGGAAGCTCGCCGTAGATGGCGCGATAGATCATATGCGCGCCCACGTAGCCCGCCAGCGTCGTGCTGTGCTTGTGCGAATCGTTGATGCACATGGCCCATCGGTCAACGCCGTTTTCGATCAGTCCCTCGACCTCGTTCTTCCAATGCAGACAGATAAGGGAGGGGTAGGTATCCATCGCGGTGGCAACGTGCGTTGCGCTCTCGTTGTGTGCCGGGAAGATGATAAGCTCGGTGAAGGACTTGTCGCAGGCCTCCTTGAGAATGCCGAGATTTTGTACCTCAGCCGCGCCGTAAAAGCCACAGATAAAGACAGCGTCATAGGCGCCATTTCGGATGCGTTCCATCAGCGCAGAATCCTTGATGTAGGTCTCCACGCGTGCATAGCCACGGGAAATGGCGGTAACGGTGCATTTCTTTCCGTTGATGTGAAGCATCTCGCGCAAAACGTCACCGATGTCCGAGGTGCCGATAAAGCTGTTGCCGAGGATCAGGATGGAGGAGGAGTCACCGAGATAGTCCGAAAGAACGCCCAGCGTATCGCTGGAGCTTTTTGGCACTGCACAGGCGCTTGTAAAGAGCGCTTGCTCGCACGCCTCGTCCACCTCGGAGAGGGCAACGGCGAGTGTAGCGGCACGCATCTCGTCCTCAAACCAGTAAACGTAATCGTATCGGTAGCGGTAATCCACGCCTGCACCGGAGCCGATGCGCTCAATGGATTGGGCTACCGAAATGCCGTTTGCGGTGAACTCGTCAAAGGCAACGGTGGTCCACTCGTCGCCGTCGGGCGTATCGTCCGCGCCAAGGTGTCCGATGATGATCTCGTCGCGAAGGATCTCATAGGCGTCGCCCACGCGGCTCAGCGTCCAGTCGCTCGGATACGACAGATTCAGCAAAAGGGTGTCCCCCGTGAAGCCAAAGGTCCCGGTCTTGTGGGCACCCGACGGATGGCGCTCGACATCGTCGTACGAAATCTCGATCACGGGCTCGGCGGTCTCGGGTGCCGTGGTCTCGGGCAGAGTGGTTTCGGGTGCGGTGCTGTCTTCGGGTGTGCCCGTACAGGCGCAGAGAAGCGCCGAAAGTATAAGCAACGCGACCAAAAGAAGATGTATTTTTTTCATAGCTGTCTCCTTATGTAAAAATTTCAAAAAGTGGTCCGGAATAAGGCTTCGGGGCCACTTATAAGCCTTATTTGATTATTCCCACTCGAAAGTGCATATCTAATACGGGTTATTTTGGGTGGTTTTTAGTGCGTTTTTGCGGCTGCTTTTGCTTTGTATTCTCACATTTATCCCCATTATACCGTCAAACTGTTGTCAAAAGTGTTGTCACATTCTACGGCACTAAAAAACCGAAGAAACGGAAAATTTATTCTTTATTTAGAGTATCACAAAGCTATATATTTTTCAAGCTTGTTTATTTTTGCTCTTTCATTTTTAACGATGTTCTATATTGCTCGGCTTCTGGCACCTCGATAAACTCTACCGACTTGTCAAAATTTTTCATAACCACTGCTTTTATTTCATCAAGTGTTACATTGAAAAACTCTCTACGCTGATTGACCATGTTTAGTTTTTTATTTTCAAAAGCTTTATGTAAAGCTGCTTCTAAAGCAGGAGCATTGTCCGAGAAAATCATAGCGTGAATATCAAAATTGAACGGAACAGAAGCGTCGCTCAATTCGTCGATTCGTTCCTGCGGGTCTAATCTTCTTGTCATGCCGATTTTGTATATGTTCTCACCAAATGCACCAATATTAGAAATAATATATACATATCCCGCTTTGGCATTAGACTCTCTGTAATCAATGTCCTTTATGTTTTTGTCAATTTCGCTGAGTTGTGCTTCGATCTCTGCCTTTTTCTGCTCCAAGTCGGCTTTTTGCTCATCGGTAGCGGTAAGTAATTGCTTGTTTATAGAATCCAAAGCATTTTGGTAGTGTTTTTGCTCCTTTTGAATCTTTTTGCGAGCTTCCTCAATTTCTTTTTGAAGTTTTGCTTCTTCACGCAGTTGAGCACGAAGCTCTTTCTGTTCTTCCTTTTCCTCTTGCTTCTTTTGTTTATATTCAAAAGCGAGATATAGTTCTTCGATTTTTGCTTTTAAATATTGGTGCGTAATTGCTACGCTCATAATTCGTCCGAGCTTAGAAATGGCTTCAAAAGAGGCATGCAATCTTTTTTCTGAAAGCTCAATATTGGCATATGTAACACGACTAATAACTTCGTCACACTCACTATTGAAAGCACGAAGTAATAGCTTTTGCATATCCTTCACCATTTTTTTGCCTTCGGATTTGCTTCCGTTGACTGTCCAATTCATATTGCCCGTAACAGCTTGATCATTTTTTATTAAGGCTTTTTGGGTTTCTCTAATTTTGTTCAACCTCTCCTTGTATGCCTCAGAGTTGACCATTTCATATTTGGGCTTGTATAATGCAAAATCTTGATACAAGAGCTGTTCTTCTACATCAACAAGCATCTTCTGCTTGGTATCAATTTTAGCTTTAATATCGTCAAGATCGTTATTTGCCTTGTTTATGCTTTCGTTTATCGCCTTTTCGTTGCTCTGTAACTCTCGAATATGTTTTTCTAAGTTACATGCATCCATCATTTCAGGCGTAAGAAGCTTTTTCGCATCTTCTAATTCAGTTAATAATCTTTCATTTTCTTTTTTTATCTTTGAAGCGTTAAAAATATCAAACAATCCCATCTTTATCCCCTTTCAAAATATATCAATACATCTTTAATAAGATCTTGTGCTTTTTTTGCTTTTCATCACGATATTCCATATAAATGCGATTTGCAGTGGTGAAGTCAAACACTTCTTTTTTAACCTTACATCAACTTTTATTTGTGCTAATTCTTTAGGTCTAATATTAAACAGTTTGTTATTTGGCTGTTCGGATAATGACGATTTAATTAAAATATTGTCTGGTCTATCTTTATACAATAACCTCTTTTTATCACATAACAAAATAAATGCATCTCTTATAATTTTATTATCTGAACTACTGTTGTACACATCTAATGAATAACTAAAAACAACTATATCTGCATCTGGAAATACGGATTTTTCAATTCCAGTATCAATTATTTTTCTACATTGACAGCATTCTTCATTATTCAAATATATTTTAATTTGTCCTTTTCTTGATAAATTGCTTAACCAAACACCAAACAATGTAGACACTCCCGAAACAAAGAGTGTTCCTATTGGCTGTTTATATTCAATCAATAATTCAACAACTTTATTAAACCAATCACAACCCATATTTTTCTCCTCAATTCATTACACACAATTATTATATCATATAGCGACAATTTTTTCAAGATGTAATCAGTTTTTGATAAACTGTTGTCGAAAGTGTTGTCACTCAAAACTTTTATCAAGTGATAAAAATACAAAAAAGTGGCTCAAAACAAGGGTTTCAAGCCACTTAAAAACCTTATTCAATTATTCCCACTCAATCGTTCCCGTGGGCTTGGGCTTGATGTCGTAGAGCACGCGGTTGATGCCCTCGACCTCGGCGGTGATGCGCGCGGTGATCTTATGAAGGATCGCATAGGGGATCTCCTCGATGCTTGCGGTCATCGCATCCTTGGTATTGACAGCGCGGATGATGGCGGGCCAGCCCTCGTAGCGGCTGTCGTCCTTGACGCCGACCGACTTGAGGTCGGGAATGATCACGAAATACTGCCAAACCTTCTCGGCAAGGCCGTTCTTGTCAAACTCATCACGGAGGATCGCGTCGGCCTCGCGGAGTGCGGCGAGTCTATCGCGTGTGATGGCACCCAGGCAACGGACACCAAGGCCCGGGCCGGGGAACGGCTGACGGTATACCATAGCGCGCGGCAGGCCCAGCGCCTCACCGACCACGCGTACCTCATCCTTAAAGAGAAGCTGAATGGGCTCCACCAGCTCAAACTTCAGATCCTCCGGCAGACCGCCCACGTTGTGGTGCGACTTTACGGCCTTCTTGCCCTCTGCCTGCTTGATGCTCTCGAGAATGTCGGGGTAGATGGTGCCCTGTGCGAGGAACTCAACGCCCTCAAGCTTTCTTGCCTCGTCGGCAAACACCTCGATGAACTCCTTGCCGATGATCTTACGCTTACTCTCGGGGTCGGAAACTCCGGCCAGCAGATCGAGGAAGCGGTCGGTGGCATCCACGTACACAAGGTTGGCATCCAGCTGATTTCGGAACACCTCTATTACGTTTTCAGACTCGTTTTTGCGCATCAGGCCGTGGTTGACGTGCACGCAGACAAGCTGCTTTCCGATCGCCTTAATGAGAAGTGCGGCAACGACCGACGAGTCAACACCGCCGGACAGGGCCAGCAGCACGCGCTTGTCCCCTACCTGCTTTCGGATCTCGGCGATCTGCTCGTCGATAAATGCCTTAGCGAGAGCGGGGGTTGTGATTCGTTCCATGGTTTCAGGTCTGGTTTGATAGCTCATATGTTTTTCTCCTTTATGCTGTGGGCTTTTGAGTCCGCAATTTAATTCTGTTATGTTGAATATTATAGCACAGAATAGGACGAATATCAAGAAAAAGTTTTTAAAAAATGAAAAAAATGTAAAATCGAGATTTTTCACTTGACACTAAGTTAACAATATAATATAATATTAGTTACCGTGTATTGGCACAATTCAAAAAGGAGACAGGAGAATGATTGTACACAACAAGTCGAGCGAAGAGGTCCTGGAAGCTCTTGCGGTAAGCCCCGAGGCGGGTCTTGCGGCGGAAGAGGTGGCTCTTCGCAAGGAAAAATACGGTGTTAACAAGCTGAAGGAAAAGAAGAAAAAGACCACGATGCAGCGTTTTCTTGACCAGTTCAAGGACGCGATGATCATCATCCTGCTGATCGCGGCGGTCATTTCCTTTGTTCTGATCTGTGTGGAGAAAAACTGGGGCGAGCTGTTTGAGCCCGGTCTCATTCTTCTCATTGTGATCCTCAACGCCATTATGGGCGTATATCAGGAGGGCAAAGCGGAGAAGGCGCTGGATGCGCTGAAAAATATGTCTGCGCCGCACGCACGCGTCATCCGCGGCGGTGTGGAAATGGTGATCGATGCTGCCGAGCTTGTGCCGGGTGACATTATCAAGCTGGAGGCGGGTGACTTTGTGCCTGCCGACGCGCGACTTCTTCAGAGCGTCAGCCTCAAGTCCGAGGAAGCCGCTCTTACGGGAGAGTCGGTGCCCTCGGAGAAGGACGCCGCCGTCGTGGTGGACGAAAACGCGCCCATCGGTGATCGCACCAACATGGTGTTCTCGGGCTGCAGCATTACCTACGGAACGGCGCTTGCCGTTGTCTCGGCTACGGGTATGGACACCGAGATGGGTAAGATCGCCAACCTTTTGGACAGCGAGGAGGACACCCAGACACCGCTTCAGCAGAAGCTGGCTCAGCTGGGTAAGTACCTGGGCTTTATGGCGCTTGCCGCATGTGCCGTCATTTTCGTTGTGGGACTTCTCAACAAGATCCCCGTTATGCGTATCTTTATGACCTCGGTGTCGCTTGCCGTTTCGGCCATTCCCGAGGGACTTCCCGCCATCGTTACCATCGTGCTTTCGATCGGCGTTCAGCGTATGGTCAAGAAAAACGCGCTCATTCGCCGTCTGCCGGCAGTGGAGACCTTGGGCGGCGCGTCGGTCATTTGCTCGGATAAGACGGGTACGCTGACGCAGAACCGTATGACGCTGACCAAGGCGTACGTTGACGGCGGTGAGATCGAGTTGATCTCGGCCACCAATTCCGAGACCGTGCGTCAGCTTCTCAACTACGGTACGCTTTGCTGTGATGGCTCGGTGGTATTTTCCGACGAGGGCGAGCAGCACATCGGTGACCCTACCGAGACCGCGATCGTTGTGGCCTCACACAAAAATGGCTTCGAGAAGGACGCGCTCAACGCGCAGTTCCCGCGTCTGGCAGGAATTCCGTTTGATTCCGACCGTAAGCTGATGTCTACTGTCGACCGAATCGACGGCAAGAATGTCGTCATCGTCAAGGGTGCCTTCGATATGATGGCAATGCGCTGCGTCAAGGGTGACCTTGAGGCGGCCAAGCGCATTACTGAGGAGATGAGCCGCGATGCACTTCGTGTGCTGGCGGTGGCATATAGAGAGATCGACGAGATCCCCGAGAATCTTACCTCCGAGACGCTTGAGCAGGGGCTTACCTTTATGGGTCTTGTGGGTATGATCGACCCGCCCCGTCCCGAGGCCAAGGCGGCCGTTGCCGTTTGTCGCCGTGCGGGCATCAAGCCGGTCATGATCACGGGTGACCACGTGGTCACTGCCTCGGCGATCGCCAAGGAGCTGGGCATTCTCGTGGAGGGCGACCGCGCCATCACCGGTGCCGAGCTTGACGCCATGAGCGACGAGCAGCTGGATGCGGCGGTTGAGAGCATTTCGGTCTACGCCCGCGTTTCGCCCGAAAACAAGATCCGCATTGTCAAGGCTTGGCAGCGCAAGGGTCAGGTCGTTTCGATGACCGGTGACGGTGTCAACGATGCCCCCGCCCTTAAGGCCGCCGACATTGGCTGTGCGATGGGTATTACGGGTACCGACGTTGCCAAGGGCGCCTCGGATATGACGCTTACCGACGATAACTTTGCCACCATCGTAGATGCGGTGGAGGAGGGAAGAGGCATTTACGCCAACATCAAGAAGGTGGTTGGCTTCCTTCTGAGCACCAACATCGGTGAAGTCTTCACCGTGTTCTTTGCCATGCTGATGTGGCACACCTCGCCGCTGCTTTCCATGCAGCTTCTCTGGATCAATCTTGTCACCGACTCTCTGCCGGCCATCGCGCTTGGTATGGAAGCGGTGGAGAAGGACGTCATGGACCGCAAGCCCAAGCCCAAGGATGAGGGTATCTTCGCGGGCGGTCTTGGTGTCCGTGTGGCCATTC
>JAGAUC010000184.1 GCA_017621015.1 Clostridia bacterium
CGCATTATGAGGTGCTGGAGCGTTATCGCGGCCTTTGCCTTGTGCGCTGTGTTCTGGAAACGGGGCGCACGCATCAGATCCGCGTGCATATGGCGCATCTGGGGCATCCGCTTATGGGCGACACGACCTACGGCGGTGGCAAAACCGCCTTTGAAAAAGAAAATAAGGCTCTTATCCGCGGACAGTGCTTGTTTGCGGCCGAGCTTTCGCTGATCCATCCGCGCACGGGAGAGGCGCAGAGCTTTTCGTGCGAGCTATCGGAGAACATGAAACTTTTGATTGACAAACTGAGAAAAACGGCAGGATAATCACTTCTATGGGAAAATTTGACGGAATTGCCATTCTGACCGACCTTGACGGCACCTTTTTGGGGCATGGCGGACGAATGGTGGAGAGAAACGTTCGGGCAATTGAACATTTCAAGTCGGAGGGCGGGCTTTTCTCGCTCTCAACGGGCCGTATGCACTACGGGCTTGGAAAAATGGTACATAACGTAGATAAGCTGGTCAACGCCCCTGCGGTGCTTTGCAACGGCACGTATTTGTATGATTTTGAGGAGGGGAGGGTGCTCTCGGAGATCGTGATGGACGGCGATGTTGCTTACGCGGCGATGGCGCACGTGCGGGGACTTTTTCCAAGTGCCAGTATGCGCATCTCCTTTCGCGGCGGCTTTCTGATGGACGAGAGCGATGTCAAGGCCATCTCGCAGATCGTGGATTACGGCATTGACGAGAAGACCATTGCTCCGTTTGCTACTTGGACACACGAGGGCTGGTACAAGATGGTCTTTACCGACGATGCTTCGATCGTTCCGAGCATTCGCGAGGCGATCGAGAGGGAATTTCCGGATCGGTTTGAGTTCAATTGTTCCAGCGCGCATCTTCTGGAGATGCAGATGAAGGGCGTGAACAAGGCATCGATGGTGGAGCCCTTCCGCGCGCATTACCGCGCAGGGGGCAAGGAACTGAAGATCTACGCCTGCGGTGATTTTGAAAACGACTTTTCCATTTTGCGCGCCGCCGACGTGGCGGTTTGCCCGTCCAATGCTATGCAGGGCATCAAGGACATCTCCGATCTCTGCCTTTGCTCCAATGACGAGGGCGTGATCGCCGATCTCGTGGAGTATATAGAAAAAGCACAGACTTAATGTCTGTGCTTTTTTCGCTTTGGCGGAAGCGGTGCGAGGTCGGGCAAGCGAAGGCGGTCGGTGATCTCGCGGCTTGCTATCGTATCCCTACTGTTTTTTCGCGCAAGGGTAACGCGGAGTGAGACCGTGATCTCGTTTTCGGCCGTGGAGACCGTTTGTGCCTCAAAACGGTATTCGTAAAAAGGGAAGGTAAAGCATTTTCGCGGGGAGGGATCTTGCCGATATTCCTCGGTCACCCGTGGGAGAAGGACGGTGCGGAGCCAATCCTCGGCGTTTTGAGCCAGCTCACCGTACAGATCCCGAGGCTCAAGGCGCGGATAGCGAAAAACGCCGCGTACAAGTGTGACGCCGTCCGTGCGGAGGCATATTGTATGAGAAATTTGCTTGTATTCCGTTTTGATCGCCTCCTCTCTCGGCATTTTATGCGAGAGGGAGAGAAAAAATGAGATCCTCTTGCTTTTTGAGGAGAGGTGGAGTATAATAAAAAGGATAAATCTTGTCGAATGGGGAGAGAACGATGGAGAATTTTTGGTTGACGGTGGAGTCGGCGGGCAAGCGCGTCGGCTTTGTGCATTACGGCACAACGCATTGGCTTTGGCTTGCGGCTTTTGCTGTATTTACGGTGATTGTCTGCATTCTGTATCGGCGCGGAGACCAAAGGCGTCGGCGGTGGATGCGATGGACGATGATCGCGCTTTTGATCGCGGACGAGATCTTTAAGATCGTGTGCCTTGTGATCAGCGACCAGTTTATTCCCAAATATCTGCCCTTTCACCTTTGCAGCATCAATTTGTTTATTTATCCCATTCACGCGCTTCGGCAATCGAAGCTTCTGAACAACTATCTTTACACCATTTGCATTCCGGCGGCGATGGCGGCGCTTCTGTTTCCGACATGGACCAAGCTTCCGCCCGACAGCTTTATGCACATCCACAGCTTTACCGTGCACATTCTGCTGGCGGCCTATCCAATCATGATCGCGACGGGTGGAGAGTTCGTCCCCTCGCTGAAAATGGTGCCGAGGGCTCTTGCGCTTCTGGTGGGCATGGCCATTCCCGTCTACTTTTTGAATCTGTGGCTGGACACCAATTTTATGTTTCTGATGTCGGCCTCCAAGGGAAATCCGCTGTATTTGTTTGAAAAGGCGTTCGGCAGTCACCTCATTGGCTTTCCCGTGATCACGGCAGGCGTCATCCTTGTGATGCATTTGCCGATCTGTATTGCAAAAAAGATAAAGGAAAAACAAAAATAAAAGAAAAATGCGAGAACACAGTGTGTTCTCGCATTTTTCTCAGGCTTACGCCAGGGTGTTCAGCTTCTTGGTGAACTCGCTCTTCTTGTGAGCGGCCGTGTTCTTGTGCATAAGGCCACGAGCGCATGCACGGTCAAGTCTCTTAACCGCTGCTCTGTAGGTCTCCTTTGCCAGCTCGGCGTCACCTGCAGCAAGAGCAGCCTCGTACTTCTTGATGTCGGTCTTGAGCTGAGAACGGAACATCTTGTTCTGAAGCGTCTTTGCCTCGGTAACCTTTACTCTTTTCTTAGCGCTTTTAATGTTAGGCATGTGTTTTCATCTCCCTCTTTTCAAAAATAAGTCCAAACAACGACACCTGAGAGGGTGTGCCGCTGTATTCGTCCATACAGATGATAATATACCACACTTTTTTGGGTTTTGCAATAGGTTTTTGAAAAAAAGTTCAAAAAAATGAAAAAAAGATTTTTTGAGGTTTTTTGAAAAAAATACAAAAAAATTGAAAAAATCTCTTGACAATATGCGGTTCATATGGTAAAATATTAAACTGCATTATAATTGCTATCTCTGCCCAAATGTCGGAGGGTAGAATGGCGAAAAAACGCATCCTATTATATATTAGGGTGAAAAAGGTAGCCCCGGAGTTTTCCGATTTTCGGAAGACTACTACTGTGAATGGAGTGATTGTTTAATGGTCAACGTGAAAGAGCAAAGACTTGGCAAAAACGTAAGAATGAGCTTTTCCAAGACGAAGAACACGATCGATCTGCCAAATCTCGTCGAGATTCAGACGCAGTCGTTCAAGTGGCTTCTGGAAAAGGGTCTGGATGAGGTTCTGCATGAGGTGTCCCCGATTACAGACTTTTCCGGCAATCTGTCTATCGAGTTTCTTTCATACTCTTTGGACTCCAAGCCCAAGTATTCCGTTGAGGAGTGCAAGGACAGGGAGGCCAACTATGCCGCGCCTCTGAAGGTGAATGTAAGACTCACCAACAAGCAGACGGGTGAGGTAAAGCAGACGGACATTTTCATGGGTGAGTTCCCGATCATGACCGAGACGGGTACGTTTGTGATCAACGGCGCGGAGCGTGTTATCGTATCGCAGATCGTTCGTTCGCCCGGAATGTACTATGCTTCGGCCTTTGATAAGTCGGGTAAGAAGACCTATACGGCGCAGGTGATCCCGTATCGCGGCGCTTGGCTTGAATATGAAATTGATATCAACGGCGTATCGTACGTCCGCATCGACAAGGTGCGTAAGGTTCCGGTCACGCTTTTGATTCGTGCCCTGGGTGTTGAGCCTGTGGGAAGCGTCGTTAAGGGCAAGCCCACCGAGTACCGCTCTACCATTGAGACCAAGGAGGACGTGTATAAGATCTTCGGCGAGGAGGAAAAGCTGATCACCACCTTTGAGAAGGATGAGTGTGAGGAGCTTTCCGCACGCAGCCGTGAGGCCGTCGGTATCGAGGCGCTCAAGGAGATCTACAAGAAGCTTCGTCCCGGCGAGCCTCCGCTTGTCGAGTCGGCGCATACATTGCTGTCCAATTGCTTCTTTGACCAGAGACGTTATGATATCGCGCCTGTCGGACGTTACAAGTTCGACAAGAAGCTGGCGCTTTCGGGACGTATCGTTGGCCATAAGCTGGCTTCCGACGTAGTCAGCCCCCTGACCGGCGAGGTCCTTTATGAGGCGGGGACTCTCATCAGCGCAGAGGCTGCTGCCGCTATGGAGCGCGCCGCTGTGAATGAGGTGGATCTTCTTGTGGATGACAAGAAGGTTCGTGTGATCTCGAACAACACCATCGATCCCCAGTATATTATTGGAACGGATCTTACCGATTGCGGCATTCGCGAGAAGGTAAGCACCCCCGTGCTTGTTGCCATTGCCGAGGAATGCGGCGGTGACATGGATGCGATCAAGGAGAAGTGCCGTGAGCGCATCGCTGAGCTTTGCCCCAAGCACATCACAAAGGATGATATCTTTGCCTCGATCAACTATCTCTTTAACCTTACACACGGTGTAGGCTGT
Organism: Clostridia bacterium; assembly: GCA_017621015.1. Lineage (GTDB taxonomy): Bacteria > Bacillota > Clostridia > Oscillospirales > CAG-272 > RGIG8775. The sequence goes on from JAGAUC010000184.1 coordinate 4,426, forward strand.
GTGGACGATATCGACCATCTGGGCAACCGCCG
>JAGAUC010000185.1 GCA_017621015.1 Clostridia bacterium
GTTTCGGTCAAGCCTTTTCAAAGGCTTGTGGGGTGTGGGGCAACGCCCCACATAAAACAGACCGTAAAACTTCAATTTATAAAAATGGTGGATTATAGGAATTCTGAAAAAATGTTGTGATTTTTCACAATATTGAAAAAAGCACAAAAAACATATTGAAATTTTTTCTTTTTTGTGATATTATATAAAAGTACCTATTTGTTTTAACATTTTTCGATTTGTGTCTGCGGACATCAAAAAAGTAGAAAATGCAATAAAAATAGTTAAAAAATGCATTCCCTTGGCATTCTTATTGTGGTATACTGTGGGAAAGTATTTCACTTTTAGAAGCGTCATCTTTGTTTATATTTGCAATCTGAAAATTTTTATGTAAGGACGGAATCTTATGAAACACACGAACAACAAACATCTTCCAAGGCTGCTTCTTGCTTTGGCGCTTGCGGTGCTGACGCTTGTCGGCCTTATGGTTTCGGCGTCGGCCGCCGACCTTAAGTGGGATCTTCTGACCGATACCGAGGCGGGCTACCGCGTCGAGGATATGCATCACAAATGGGAGCGCGGTACCGAGGAAGACGGCACGGTTTACATGAAGAATACGAGTAACAAGGGTGGCGCGCTTTACATTTATGACGACCAGAACATTCTGGGAAGCTACCTGACCTTCTCGCTGGAGGGTGACTTTTACTTTGAAAGCTTCCCCCAGGGTCTGAGAGATGGCCAGTATACGCCGGATGAAAAGCCGATCTCCTTCCTCTCCTGGAACTACAGAGACAAGGCAAGCGGAAACATTGCGGCGTGGAATGCCATCCGTCTGGACAGCCAGGGCTACATCCATACCAAGGCAGACGGCACGGAGAAGACCGACGTTCAGCTTGAGACCGGCAAATGGTACAACATCCGCTGCGTATTCACGCCCAAGAGCGGTTTCAGCGAGATGTTTGTTAACGGCAAAAAGGTTCTGGACTTCTCCATTACCCGTTTTAACCCCGACAAATACGTTTCGGACGCGGTCCGTTATTTCGATGGCTACTACGAATGGGGTGCTACGATGAAGAACATCATCGTAAAGACCGATAGTGACTATACCATCGAGCTCAAGCGCGAGAGCTCTGCCGACTACATCGGCTACCAGACCACCAAGCCCGAGAGCGGTGCGTTCTCGGCGCGTATGGTCCTCGGTGTGAACAGCACCGACTTTAATCGCGTGGGCTATGAGGCGCTGGTGCTTGTTAAGGACGAGGACGGCGTTGTGCTGAGCGATCCGCTTTCACTTCGTGTCAAGGAGATCTATGAGACGCTCACCGACGCGGCAGGGAACACTTACGCCATCAAAGAACTGTATGATTACAACTACGCGGCAGCTTTGGAGATCCACGACCTGCCGCTGGAGCCGACGGGCGATTACTTCGAATTGGTGCTTCGCCCCTATGTTCTCGGCATGGACGGTATTCGCCGCTACGGTGTAGCCGCTACCTTCATTTACAACGGCGAGATCGATGACGAGGGCTATCCGCTCCTTGCCATTCAGAACAACAAGCGTTACACGGTAGAGACCTCCGACGATACCTTTATCTACAAGGGCGGTATAGAGCTTGAGACCAAGGACAACGGCGCGGAAAAGCAGCTGGTTGTCCGTAACCCCGGTAACGAGAATGCGGGACAGTTCCGCGCGGCGTACTTCAAGTTTACCCTTGAGCCTCGCGTGGTAAAGGCGCTGGAGACCGCCACGGCGGCCAAGCTCCGCATTTACATTAAGGGTCATGAAACCAACATGAACCGTAAGGGCTATGATATGATCCTGCACGGTGCGGGCACCGATTGGGACGAGCATTCGCTCAATTACAACAACCACAGAACATTGGCACCCACCTTTGAGGAGCTGGGACGCGGTGAGTATGAGCTGGGAAGCTATTTCACGGTGGACGTTCTTCCGTACCTTCAGGAGCAGTTACAGTATAATTACAGCGAGGACGGCTCGCTGACGGTGGCCTTCCGCCTCATGAACGAGGGACATGACGATACCATCGCGGTGTTTGTCAATGCTAAGGAGTCGGGCTACATTCCGGTCATTGAGCTGGAAAACTCGATGTATTACCCGGTTCTTAACCTCAACAAGGCCATCAACAAGGGCTACGAGCCCTGGGGCTATGCCGAGCACCTGGTGGACGAGTGGTTTGACGAGATCATAGATAAGGTGTATCCGAAGGATGAGAACGGCAACCTCATTTATCACGAGATCGACGATTTTGCTCCCGAGGGCTACGGCGCGACCGAGGCTACGGGTGACTTTACCCGTGAGCTTATCTGGAAAAACGGCACGGTCTGGGCTAACAATGCCGCCACCGGCTACAAGGTAAAGGAGAGCGACTGGCAGAAGGCCCGTTTTGCACGTACGCTCTCGACGCTGGGCACCAGCACCGCGGTTTCCTTCCTTGAGACCGATCTTGCCGAAATGATCGCCGAGCACGATATTTACGGCGGTATCATCAACGCCGGCTTTACCGGCGAGGCTACCGGCTTCTTCCACACCGAAAAGCACGGCGGCAGAGTTTACATCATTGACCCGCTTGGCAATCCCTTCA
>JAGAUC010000186.1 GCA_017621015.1 Clostridia bacterium
GAGGACACCTTCTGCGTTTTGAACTCCTGTTTTTATGACCCATCAATCGGCGAGATTCAAATCAGTGGCAATGTGAAGTATGAATATGTGACCAAATACCGCAAGGCAAGACTTGTGCTGTATGCATTGGATATGGAGACCATGCTTTTGCCGTACGGTGAAATTCCCGTGGCCAGTATTCCTATGTCCTCCCGATTTGATTTTTCACTTCCAACCACTGCCTTTGAGGATCGAATGAAGGGGTATGTGGTTGCCATCGTCGGGGAAGACGGAGAGCTTTTGTATTCGCTCGCTCCTCGCGTTCCTGCCTCGCCGACCGAATGGGAGGGAGAGAAGGCGTTTTTGAAGGGGCTTCATACAGATTACGGCATTTGGGCGGCACGAGCCAACGTGGGGCTTGCGGTTGTGGATGTAGATCTTGAAGCTCTTGTTGCCGATAGGATTGGCGAGGGGCAGCTTTACACGCTGGGCGGCAGATCTTTTTATTTCAGCCGTCCGTATGTATCTGACCTGGATTCCGAGATTCGCAAGAGTTATCGCAATGGAATGCGCGTTTTTTTGCGGTTGGTATTGTCCGACATAAGCACGTATCCGGCACCGCTTGCTGACTCCTCTGAGGAGCTTTTCCGCTTGTATGCTTGCACCGGTTTTCTCTGCGACCGCTATAGTACTGCTTCGCGCGGTATCGTTTCGGGGCTGATATTCGGCCATTCTGCGGATGCGGTTTCGCTGTCGGATATCACGTTTAAGGAATATACGCGCCGTTACGCGGATTCGCTTTTTGCGGTTTCTGAGGCGGCGGCCTCCATGGAAAGGGAGGTTCGGGTATCCATTCCGATATCCGATGCTTTTGAAAAGAGTAACGGCGAACCCTCGCCGTGTGTATTCCTTGCCTCGCTTGGAAATGCTCTTGTGCAGAGATATTCCGAGAATATGAATTTTGGTTTGGTTGTGGAGGGAGATTGCTTTTCGGGTGAAGGTACAATGAAAGGAAGACGTGGCTTTGAGAATGTTGGAGATCTCTCTTCCTCTTTCGAAAAATTGTGCGACGCATACCCAGTATTCTCCGAAACGTATTTGTATCATTGGACACCATCTGACATACCGGATATCGAACTCTTGAAGGCGTCGCTGCTTCACGGTTATTTTGCTTTGTCGTGTGAGGAGAAGGCAGAGGGGTTTGTTTTTTCAACCAAGGCTATTCGTGAGCCTGCGACGGCAACCGAGCTTATTGAAGTGCTCGGATTTGCCGGTTCCGGGCGCGGAGAGCGAAACTCCGTTCTGGCTCTTGGAAAGCTTCGTGTGGACGATTGGAGCGATGTGATCGAAGGCTATTCCGTGGAAAAAATCCCGAGCTTTGAGTACAGAGTGAGCACGGAAGCCGGGCAGCCTCCGCTTGGTATTGTCGGCGAATTTTGTCTTTGGGATTTTTCACAAATGGGAAATTACTACGGCTGGAATGAAGGCGATGTGTGTAAATCGATCACTATGGAAAAAAACGAGGAGACCAACCGTGCCTTGGCAATAAAAATGACCCCTTTAGCAGACAACAATTATGAATCCGAATTGATGTATCTGTTTGATGAGAAAAGGTCATTGGATGCGGTAGATGCTTTTTCCTTTGTGTTTTATGCGGATGCTTTCAACGAGGAATATCGAATCACGGTTCAGGTCTGCACCGACACCTCAATCAGTGAGACAAACGTACAGCTTTCCGCAAATACGCTTTCCGAGGTCTATGTGAATACCGAGGGAATGCTTGACGGACAGAGAATTCGGTGTATTCGTATATTCAGCACACCTCTTAGTGAGCATCCGGATGATTATAAGCTTTTGATTGGAAGTATTTCCGCTTATAGCACGACACAGGAAAGCGAGCAGCTGGAAGAGGCGGCAAGACCCCAACAGGACTTCCACGTGCAACCCGAAAGCAGCGGGATGCCGGAGCCGTTTTGGATCTATACCATCAGCCTCGTTGCATTTGTCAGCGTGATATTGATTGTAACCTTGCACCATAAGGGCGAGGATGATAGCTAAAAAAACGAAACAGAGAAAGGTAAAAAAATGAAGGACATTCAAAACAATTTTACAATGCTGTGTGATTTTTATGAGATCACAATGGGGAACGGTTACTTCAAATGCGGCTACGGCGACAGAATCGTATATTTCGACATGTTCTACCGCAATAACCCGGACGAGGGAGGATATGCGATCGTAGCTGGCTTGGAACAGATCGTGGAGTACATTCAGAATTTGAAGTTCACCGATGCGGATATCGAGTACCTTCGCGGCAGAAAATGCTTTGACGAGGAGTTTTTGGAGTTCCTGCGCAGCTTTCGCTTTACCGGAAGCATTTGGGCGATTCCCGAGGGAACGGTGGTCTTCCCGGGCGAGCCGCTTCTGGTTGTCAAGGGACGTGCCATTGAGGCACAGTTTATTGAGACCTATGTCCTGATGCAGATCAACCATCAGTCCCTTATTGCCACTAAGGCTTCTCGCTTGGCCCGCGCGGCAAAGGGGAGGGCTATCAGCGAGTTTGGCTCAAGACGCGCACAGGGCGCAGACGCCGCTATTCTCGGTGCACGCGCCGCATATATTGGCGGCTGTACAGGGACAGCTTGTACCATAAGTGATATCGTTTACGGTGTTCCTGCCACAGGCACGATGGCGCACTCCTGGGTGCAGATGTTTGACGATGAGTATACCGCCTTTAAGACCTATTGTGAGATCTATCCGGAAAACGCTACGCTTTTGATCGATACTTACAGCGTTTTGGATTCAGGACTCCCTAATGCCATTAAGGCTTTTAAGGAGGTCTTACTTCCTCGGGGAATTATCAAATGCGGCGTACGTATTGATTCGGGGGATATCACCTATCTTACCAAAAAGATTCGTAAGAGATTGGATGAGGAAGGGCTTACCGACTGCAAGATCATCGTATCCAACTCTCTGGATGAGTATATCATCCGTGAGTTGATCCGCCAGGGAGCGGAGATCGATGCCTTTGGCGTTGGTGAGCGCTTGATCACCGCAAAAAGTGATCCTGTGTTTGGCGGTGTGTATAAGCTTTGCGCGGTAGAGAATGAAAACGGAGAGATCCTTCCCAAGATAAAAATCAGCGAAAATGTTGGTAAGATCACAACGCCCCATTTTAAGAAGATCTATCGCTTGCGCGGTCGGGATACGGGAAAGGCAGAGGCGGATCTTATTTGTTTGCACGATGAGACAGTGGACGATTCCGGTTCGATCGAGATTTTTGATCCGGAATACACCTGGAAGCGCAAAACTTTGGAGAATTTTACGGCCGAGGAGCTTTTGGTTCCGATTTTCAAGGACGGAGAACTGGTATACTCGCTTCCGAGTATTGAGGAAATTCGTGCGCATTGTAAGGCGGAGATCGAAGGCACGTGGGACGAGGTTCGCCGCTTTAACAACCCGCATAATTATTACGTTGACCTTTCGGAGAAGCTTTGGTCGATTAAAAATGAGATGATCAATAGCCGCAAGAAAAAACATTAAAATATTTAGCAAATTTTTTATATAACTCTTTTTAGGAGCAATAAATTCCATATAGTGAAAACGGAGAGGATTTTTCTCTCCGTTTTCTGTTCTAAAAGTTAAAATATGGATATAAGTGCTGAAATGGTTTGTGATAAAAAACAAGTTTTAAAACTCAGAAAAAACAAAAGCAAAAAAAAGATAAAAAAATGAAAAAAACATTTGAATTTTTATTGTTAATATGATATAATATAATAAAGTTTTCTGATAATAAGGCCTGTTTTGGGCTTAGACAATATATTTTTGATGTCGTGTTGCCTGCTAAAGCACAGACATGAGGGGGATGTTTTTATGAACGCCTTGGTTTCTTTTTTTCAAAATAACATTTGGAAA
>JAGAUC010000187.1 GCA_017621015.1 Clostridia bacterium
CCCCGAAATATCCGAGCAGAAAAAGCAGGACTTTTTAAGGGCAAAAGGCGGGGATCTTAAAATTGGCAATGATATGGAGTATGCTGATTATCTGGAGTATAAGGTGGCTGTTGATAAATATGCCCCCGGTGCCATTCTTGGTGAAATAAAGCGTAAGGGCTTGAAATTCAACACCAGCATTTCAAAAACTACCTTTTACAGATATATAGAAAACGGCGTTTTTCTTACCTTGACCAACAAGAGCCTGCCGGTTAAAAGGAATAAAACCGAGCACAAATATGATAAGGTGCAGCGTGCTAAACGCCCACCAAAGGGTGATAGCATAGAAAAACGCCCGGAGGAAATTGCAGAGCGTGTTACCTTTGGCCATTGGGAAATGGATTGTGTGGAGGGCAAAAAAGGTACCAAGAAAACCCTCCTCGTGCTTACTGAACGCAAAACCCGTAACGAGATCATCCGCATTATGCCAGATAAGACAGCCGCCAGCGTGGTTAAAGCCCTCAATGCCCTTGAACGGGAACACGGCCCGGAACTGTTTGCCCAGGTGTTCCGTACCATTACCGTTGATAATGGCTCCGAGTTTACCGACTTTACCGGGATGGAGCAAAGCTGCATACTACCTGGATGCAACCGCACCAAGCTATATTTTTGCCACCCTTACAGCTCATACGAGCGTGGATCCAATGAAAACCAAAACAAGATGGTACGCCGCCACTACCCCAAAGGTTATGATTTTACCCACACAACACCCGCCGAAATACGCAAACTTGAAAAATGGATCAATAACTACCCAAGGGAAATTTTTGATTATTATACCTCTGCTGACTTATACGAGGCCTGCCTTAACAGCCTTATGTGTGCGTAACTGCACAACAAAAAGGCTATTTTCTTTGTGCACTTTTCACAAACTTTGCAGATTTTCGTATTTTTTCGCAGAAACTACTTGACTTTACCATAAATTTCATCAAAAAAGCCGAGTCTGAAGACTCGGCTTTTTATTCAAGCTGCTCTCAGGAAACTGCTTCGAGCGCCAGGAGAAGATCGGTTAAATTTTGCTCCCACACGTCCTTGTTGCTATCAATGTAGTTCTGAATATCATAATCGAACTGTAAGCGGCGGAAAATACCGCCAATTCCACCAAGGCTCGAGCTGGAGTACGCAAAGCCAAAGGAAAACACGAAGGAGCCGAGAATGGTGTCGTACATCTCCGCATCCGCCTGCTCGCGTGAATAGTGACCCTTAAGCACCGTCTCGTAGTACACAGGAACCACCTGCTTGTAGCTCTCGGCCGAAAGCACCTCCAGCACCGCGCTTACCATAGCCGCTCTCGCGTCGTCCAGGTTGGAGCATACGGCAAGCGCCGAAGCGGAATTGCCGAAGCAGGTGCGGTAATCATCCTGCTCCTCATCGTACTTCGGAACGGGAAGAACTCCGTAATTTACGGTGGAGGCCTTCATTTCCATACCGTAGTTAAGTCCCTGCGTCATAAACAGCACATTGCCGTTGGGCATATCGGTCTCTCCCAGCTCGTCCGCGGTAGCAATTACAATGCCGCCCTCGTTGTTGAAGAGCGCCCTCACCTTCTCATAGGCCGGAACAGTCCGACCATTCACAAGCACAAGCTCCGGCTCACCGTAGGCATTGTTCTTGGTAATATCCAGTCCCATGCCGTAGATCCAGGCATCCATCACACCCGAGGCGTTGCCAAGGTTTCGGATACCCACCACGTCACCGCTGTCAGCCACGCCGTTGGAGTTGAGGTCATCCCAGCAATTGGAGACGTAGTCGGTCATCTTATCGATGGTCCACTTGCCGTCTCTTACCAGCTGATACAGTGTGGCGTCCCGATCATCGGGATATTTCTGGTTGAAGAGATCGCGGTTAAAGAACACGCAGGTTCCGGCTGCCGCTTGCGAAATGGTCAGCGAGCCACCCGCAAAAAAGAGTGCGCCGTAAACGCTGAGCTCATCCACCTGAGATTGATTCCACCAAGGCTTTTCAAAATCAAAATAGCCGCCCTCGTCCTTGGTAAGCGCGTTCAGATTGTAGTAAATGCCCTCCTTGGCAAGACCCGCGCCCGTGGAGAGGTAGAAGGCCGCACCGTCATAGTCACCGGTGTTGGTCAGAACCGAGACCGAGAGAGAGTTGTTCCAGGTGGTTCTGTCCTCGTAGGCACCCGGCTGCACGATAGCCTTGATCTTAAGGCCAAGACGGGTTTCCACGTCAATGTTTCGATAGTGGATGGCGTCATAAAGCGGGTCGTTGAGAAGCTCCTCGCAGGCGAGCTCGTACTGATACATGGTGTTCGAGCTTCCTCTTACCAGGAAGTTGACCGTTTCTCCATTGTATCTGAGGTCTGTAGGAACGGTATCCGCAACCTCCTGACGGGGATCGTCGTTTTCCACCGAGCCACCCGGCTTTCCCGTTGTCTCTGCGGGTGTATTGCCGCACGCGACAAACATCGAAAGCAACATCAGAAGTGCCAGAAAAAGCGAAAGAATCTTTGTAAATCTCATAGGTTTTCCCTCTTTTCTATCCTTTTTCCTTAAAGACTTTTTATTATTGTAGCACAAAAAAACAAAAAAAACAAGGTCTTGCTCATGTTTTTTTGCAAAAAATGGGCGGAGTCCCTTACGGGGACCCCGCCCATTCGTTTTAGAATACCGAAGTTATGCCACCTCTTCGAGCGCAAGCAAAAGATCCGTTAGTTTCTGTTCCCAAACATCCTTGTTACTGTCAATGTAATTCTGAATGTCATAATCGAGCTGCAATCTGCGGAAAATACCGCTGATGCTGCCGAGACTCGAGGTTGAGTAAGCAAAGCCGAAGGAGAACACAGCGGTATCCAGAATGCGATCGTACATTTCGGCATCCGCCTGCTCTCTGGAATAGTGACCCTTGAGAACCGTTCCATAGTATACGGGAATCACCTGCTTGTAGCTCTCAGCCGAAAGCACCTCAAGCACTGCACTCACCATGGCCGCTCTGCTGTCACTCAGATTCGAGCAAACGGCAAGGGCCGAGGCTATATTGCCGAAGCACGTACGGTACGTTTCCTGCTCCTCATCATACTTCGGAACAGGAAGAACACCGTAATTTACGGTAGACTCCTTCATCGACTTGCCGTAATTGACAACATGTGGGATGAAAAGCAGATTGCCGTTGGGCATATCGGTTTCACCCAGCTCGGCCGCGCTTGCAATAATAAGACCGCCCTCATTGTTGAAAAGAGCACGCACCTTTTCATAAGCGGGAATGGTCTTTCCATTCACAAGCACCAACTCAGGCTCTCCGTAAGCATTGTTCTTGGTAATGTCCAACCCCATCGCGTATATCCAGGCGTCCATACCGCCCCAGGCGTTTCCAAGGCTACGAATTCCCACCACGTCTCCGCTATCGGCCACGCCGTTGGAATTGAGATCATCCCAACAGTTCGCAACGTAGTCGGTCATCTTATCAATGGTCCATTTACCATCTCTCACCAGCTGGTACAAAGCCACATCGCGATCATCCGGATATTTTTCATTGAAAAGATCACGATTAAAGAAAACACAAGAGGTATTCTGTGCCTGAGAAACGGTCAGCGAGCTACCCGCAAAGAACAGCGTACCGAATATGCCAAGCTCATCCGTCATCGACTGGTTCCACCAGGGCTTTTCAAAGTCCAGATATCCCCCCTCATCCTTGGTCAGCGAAAAGAGATTGTAGTATATGCCGTCCTTGGCAAGACCCGCACCGGTAGAAAGATAAAAGGCCGCACCGTCAAAGTCACCGGTGTTGGTAAGCACCGAGGTCGAGAGCGTGTTACACCACGCCGTCTGATCCTCCCATGTACCGGGCTGCTCGACCGTGCGGATCTTAAGGCCCAGGCGCGTCTCTACATCAATATTGCGGTAATGGATCGCATCGTAAAGCGGGTCATTGAGAAGCTTCTCGCAAGCCAGCTCGTACTTATAAATTTCCTCGGCGTTTCCGCGCACCAAAAAGGTTACCGTTTCGCCACTGTAGTTCAGATCCAGCGGCACCGTGTCCGCGATCTCGTCACGGCCATTCTCGGTCGGCTTCTTATCCCCTCCCGTCGTCTCCGCCGGATCTTTGCCGCATGCGGCAAAGGCCGAGACCAGCATCAAAAGCGCCAGAAAAAGTGAAAGAATTCGTAAAAATTTCATTGGCTACACTCCCATATTTTTATTTTTTTCATTATATCATATTTTTTTCAAAAATGCAAGGGCATTTTTCGGACACAAAAAAGGGCTTGCCTTGCAAGCCCCTTTTTCGTTTTTGGATTTACTCAGGAAACCTCCTCAAGCGCCAAAAGCAGATCCTCAAGCTTAGCGTTCCACGCGTCCTTATTGCTATCAATATGATTCTGGATGTCAAAAGAGGGCGACAAATCACGGAAAATAGCACCCAGGCCACCAAGAGACAGCGACGAATAGGCAAAGCCGAAGGAGAAGACGAACGAATTGAGGATACGGTCGTACATCTCGGCGTCAGCCTGCTCGCGCGAATACTGACCCTGCAGGATGGTTCCATAGTATACGGGAATGACCTGCTTGTAGCTCTCGGCCGAAAGCACCTCAAGCACCGCACTCACCATCTCGGCACGGCTATCACTCAGATTGGAGCAAACGGCAAGAGCCGAGGCCACGTTGCCGAAGCCGATGTGGTAATCCTCCTGATTCTCGTCAAACTTGGGTGCGGGAAGCACACCGTAGTTGACCTTGGATTCGCGCATTTTGGTTCCGTAGTTCAGCGTCTCGGGGAAGAACAAAACGTTTCCGTTCTGAATGCTGGTCTCTGCGGACTCCTCATCTGCCGAAAGCATCAGAAGAGCGCCGGGGTTGCTGCCGAAAATGCTACGCATCTTCTCGAATGCGGGAACGGTCCGGGAGTTGAGAAGTGCGATCTCAACCTCACCGAACATATTGGTCTCGGTCAGTCTCAGACCCATAGCAGGGATCCAGGCATCGAGCTTAGAGCCGTCACCGCCCGGAAGGGCGCCACTGCGCGCGCCGACAATGTCGCCGTCATCGACCACACCGTTGGAGTTGACGTCGGTCCATACCTGCGACACGTAGCTTGCCATTTTATCTGCCGTCCACTCGCCGTCTCTTACCAGCTGGTAAAGCGCGACATCCCCTTCCTCGGGGAATCTCTCGTTGAAGAGATCACGGTTAAAGAACACACAGTTGCCGTTAGCCACCTGCGTAATGGTCAGCGAGCCGCCCGCAAAAAAGAGCGTGCCAAAGATACCCAGCTCGTCAACCAGCGACTGATTCCACCAGGGCTTGGAAAACTCAAGGTATCCGCCGTAGTCCTTCTCCAGATTGCAAAGGTTGTAAAAAATACCGTCCTTTGCCAAGGGAGATCCAGTCGAAAGGTAGAACGCCGTGCCGTCATAGTCACCGGTGTTGGTCAGCACCGAGGTCGAAAGACGCTCGTTCCACTCGGTGCGCGAATTGAAGTCACCGGCCTGTCCCACCGTTTTGATGGTAACACCGAGACGCGTCTCTACGTCGATATTGCGGTAATGGATGGCATCGTAGAGCGGATCGTTGAGAAGCTTTTCGCAAGCCAGCTCATACTTATAGAGATCGTCTTCCGTACGAACAAAGAAGGTGACCGTCTCGCCGCCGTAATTCAGGCTCAGCGGGACCGAGTCGTCAATTTCATCGCGGCCGTTATTTTCTATCGGCTTCTTGTCATCACCCGTCGTCTCAGCCGGCTGTTTGCCGCATGCGGCAAATGCCGATACAAGCATCAGAAGCACCAGAAAAAGTGAAAGAATTCGTATAGCCTTCATAAAAGCCTCCTTTTTCATTTATAAGGATACATTTTCATTATAAAGCAATCCGGCATAAAAGTAAAGTGGAAAACAGACAAAAAAACTTAGAAAACAGACAAATTTTCGAGGCTACCCCTTATTCAGCAACAACGGTGAGCGTACTGTTTTTGGGGATATCGTATTGCTTTTCTCCCCAGATAAGGCGACCGCCGTCAAGCTCGGAGTTGACCGTCACGCGGTTTCCCTCCACCGATACGCGGATATCGCCGCGCACCGTGGGAACCGTTCCCGAGAAGGCCGTGTAGAGGCCGTGCTCGGGCGCAACCGTAAACGTCTCGTAGGCGGGCGTTGTGGGAGAAACACCCAGGCAGTAGCGTCCCAGAAGGTAAATGGGGCCGCAGGACCAGGCGTGACAGAGAGACTTGCCGTAGGGCTCGCCATACATCGCGTAATGCTGGTCTCCGATCTGTGTGGGATCATACTGCTCCCACGCCGATGTGGCCCCCAGGGCCAGCATACCGCCCCAATACTGCTCCATAAAGCTCTGGGCATCGGCAAGATATCCCAGCTTACATAGCGCCGCCAGCTCATAGATCTTGAAGTAAGGCGTTGTAATGGAGCGAACGGCATCGTTCCTAAGCACATGCTTCAGGATACGGTTCTGTCGGTCGCCGTCCACCAGATCAAACAGGATGGCGAAAATGTTGCCGTGACGGGAAACGTTTTCCTTGCCGGAGGTATAGCAATCGATGAAGCAGCCTCTGTCATCGCGCCAATATCGTTCCAGGATCACGCGACGCAGGTCCTCCGCACGCTTCTCATAGAGAGCGGGATCCTCCCCGACAAGCGGACAAAGGCGCGCCATGCAGCGATGGGCCTGCCACAACAGGATCTGCTCGGCAGCAAGAGGGCCCGACTTATCCATAATGGACCAATCGATAAAGAGCCAGTCGCCCGGACGGGACACCATTTGCCCGTCCCCGTCCAGACGCGACAGCACAAAATCGTACAAAAGGCGAATTCGGTTCCAGTGAGTACAGACAAACTCCACGTCACCGAAGGAAAGATAATATTCCCAAATCGCAATCAAGGTGAGTGTGGAATAATCGTTGATATTGTTGACGTGAGACAGAGCAAAATCCTTGGGCAGGAGCGCCAGAAGCGAGCGTCTGCCAACCTCCCGATCGGCAAACAGGTAGTCCCCGATCATCAGCGACTCGCGCACGTCACCGCCCCAGACCCAGCGATCGCGCTTGATTCCGTCGAAATAAAATTCGCGGGAACAAAGATGGAAGGTGTAGGCGCACACGTCATAGATACGCTCCACCTCAGGTCGGTCACAGGAAAAGCGGCCGCGCGGCTTCACATCCAGCATCTCGGTGATGGCGTGAACACGTATCGGCGAAGCACCGACCACACGGACAAAGCGAAAGCCGCGCGCCGTGAGCTGTGCCTCGGTTTTCCCCGAAATCTCCTCCCACACGGTACAGTGACGATAACCTCTTCCCTCCATCGCCTCGCCTCGGCACTCTCCATAATAGACCGAGTAGCTCTCCTCGGGATTCATACACTCCAGAACGACGGAGGCAAATACCTCGCGTCCGAAATCGTACAAAAGGCCGCCCTCCACGACCTGCTCGTCCTCGGGATAGATCTCGGTGCGGACAAAGGGAAAGCGCTCGGGATCCTCATCGGGCGAGCAATAGGCAGGAATACAGCCAACCGAGGCCGGCACCGAACGCGTGTGCAGCGTAGCCGTCCATTCTTCATCGGTCACAAGCCCCTCGCTGTCAATAAACAGGCACGGAAGTCCCCGAAAATTTTGTATGCGAACCTTCAGCTTGTGCTCACCGGGAGCCACATAAACCGGCGCATCAAGCGGAAGAATATCACCGTCCATACAGACCTGCCCCTCCCCGTGAGCCACGCAGGTAAAGGTAAACGCCTTCTCAGCGGTAAAATTTCGGTTGAATTCAACAACATTATATAATGTAGGAATATGCCACACAGCAGGACAGACCGTGCCGTACTGCTCGCGACGGGCGTGAACCTCGCGGTTGTGAAAAACCTCGTATTCCCCCTCATACCAGATCCATCTTGCACCCATAAGACTCTCCTTACATTGGAAATCGTTTTTTTTATTTTATCACGCCGCCGGGTGTCTGTCAAGAAAAAACAGCCGTACAAGCAAAGAAAAACCGCCCGAAGCCGGGTGGTTTTTCTTTGAATCTTTACGAAATATCCGACAAAGCGGACA
>JAGAUC010000188.1 GCA_017621015.1 Clostridia bacterium
ACGACCATAAGCGTTGCCGCCGGTGCCGTAGCAGTTGCCACCGCACCAAGCGTGATCGCCACGCTGATGGGAAGCTTTTCCTCACCGAGAATAAAGCTCAGACCAATCAGGGCAATATCAACAAGGAGTGTGGCTGCCAGCGCCTGCACGATGGCGATAACCGTCGCCTGCTTTCCGATCTGCTTCAGCTGAGACAAGCGAAATTCATTGCCGATAGAAAACGCGATAAAGCCGAGGGCCACATCCGCAATTACGCCGAAATGCTCCACGTAAGCCATCGAGCCAAAGCCGAGCCCTGCAATACCGAGAGCATTTCCGAGTGCGCCCAGACAGTAAGGGCCGATCAGCACCCCCGCCACAAGATATGCGGTGACGGCCGGCAAACCGAAGGGCTTAGTGGCACGGGTCATCATCAGACCTGCGAACAAAGCAATTGCAATACTTAAAAGAATATCCATAGCTGTTTTGCCTCTCAAACGTTACATATTTTCCGGATAGACCGCACGCGCCCCGCCCACAAATTTCGGGCGTGTTCTCGCGCAAAGCAAATTGGCTTGACCGATCTGCTTCAAGGAAAGACGAACCGGCACCGCTACCCGCTTCAAATGCATACCGATCAGCGTACCGCCAATATCCATTCCTGCCGACGCCGAAACCGTTTCCACGGCTACCGGCTCCTTGAAATTTTCAAAGGCAGTGGTAGCAAACGAACCGCCCGCCTTGGGCTGCGGCTTGACACACACGATCTCAAGACCGTGCGCGAGCGCGTACTCCTTTTCCACGATCAGCACGCGGTTAAGGTGCTCACAGCACTGGGCCGCAAGAAAGATCCCCTTGTCACAAAGCGCGGGATATATGCCGGCAAAAACGGCCTGCGCCGCCTCAAGGCTCGAGCCCTTACCGATATGCTCTCCGACGATCTCCGAGGAAGAACAGCCAACCACAAAAAGATCGCCCGCGACCAACCCGGCCTTAGAAAGCAACTCATCCGTAGCCTATTTTGCCTGTTGTTTTATTTCTTCAAGCATAAAAATCTCCATTCTGCCGCCGTGCGGCACAAAATGAATGCTCTCCGAGGCATTTAGCGACGGAGAGCATTTTCAGAGCTGCTTACTCAGCAGCCTCTGTCGTATCTTCCTCGGCAGCAGCCTCGGCAACTGCCTCGGTTGCTTCCTCCTCGGGCATAGCCTCAGCTTCTGCCTGAGCTTCGTCAAGAAGAGCACGGATGGAAAGGCTTACCTTCTTGTTTTCGTCGTCGATCTCAATGATCTTCGCATCAACGACCTGGCCGAGCTCAAGAACATCGGCAGGCTTTCCAATGCGGGTCTGTGCGATCTGCGAAATGTGGATCAGGCCGTCAACGCCGTCCATGATCTCAGCAAAAGCACCGAAGGGCATCATGTTTACGATCTTAACCGAAACAACATCTTCCACATTGTATGTATTGCGGAAGAGCACCCAAGGATTGGTGTCCTCGGTCTTGTAGCCAAGAGAAATTCTCTTCTTCTCAGCGTCAAAGCTCTTCACGAACACCGTGATCTCCTCGCCGATCGAAACGACCTCAGCAGGGCTCTTGATGTGCTTCCAGGAAAGCTCGGTGGCGTGAACCATACCGTCAACGCCGGCACCCAGGTCAACAAACGCGCCGTAGCTGGTCATGCTCTTGACCTTACCGGTGTAGTACTTACCTTCCTCAATCTCTGCCCAGAAGGCAGCCTCGAGTGCGCGGCGCTCCTCGCGGAGAACCACACGGATCGAGCCAATCGCCTTCTTACCGTAAGGCTTGATCTCGATAACCTTGAGCTTAACAACGTTGCCGACAAGCGTGGAAAGATCTCCGTCCTTCGGAACGCCGGTCTGCGATGCGGGAACAAATACACGTACCGAGTCAACGATGACAACAACGCCACCCTTAACCACCTCGGTAACCTTACCCTCGAGGATATCGCCGTTCTCGCTTGCCGCAACGATCTTGAC
>JAGAUC010000189.1 GCA_017621015.1 Clostridia bacterium
ACCGATATGACCAACTTTGCCGACGCGATGAAGGAGATCGCCATCACCCAGGAGCAGGTGCCCTCCAACCGAGGCTACCCCGGCGATCTGTATTCTCAGCTGGCCGCGCGCTACGAGAAGGCGGTCGACTTTGCCGACTCCGGCTCGGTCACCGTTCTGGCGGTCACGACTATGCCGGGTGACGACGTCACACACCCCGTTCCCGACAACACGGGCTACATTACCGAGGGACAGTATTACCTCAAGGGCGGTCGCATCGAGCCGTTCGGCTCGCTCTCGCGACTCAAGCAGAACGTAAACGGCAAAACCAGAAAGGACCACCGCGCGCTAATGGACGCGATGATCCGTCTGTACTCCTCCTATAAGGAGACCTTAGAAAAGAAGAACATGGGCTTCTCGATGAGCCGCTGGGACGAAAAGCTGCTGAAGTACGGTGAGCTTTTTGAAACAAGGCTTATGGATCTTTCGGTCAATCTGTCGCTCGAGGGCGCGCTTGACCTTGGCTGGGAGATCCTTGCCGAGTGCTTTGAGAAGGACGAAACGGGCATCAAGTCCGACCTTACCGACGCCTTTTGGCCCGATAAGTAAGGAGGACAAAGGCATTGGCAAAGCTCAAATTAACCAAAAACGAGTTAAAGGTACAAAAGGATGCCCTCAAAATGTACCGAAGATATTTGCCTACGCTAACACTGAAAAAGCAACAGCTTCAGGCGGAGATCCGCACGATCGAGAGTCGCGCGAGGGCCGTCCGAGCGCAAAAGGAGGCCCTGGAGCGGGGCTTTGGAGAATGGATCGCGGTCTTCAGCGAGCGGGATGCGTTTCCGGCCGACGCCGTTTCGGTGCGTAACATCCGACGGGGAAGCGGAAACATCGCCGGTGTGGTGATCCCCATTTTTGAGGGGGCGGATTTCTCGCGCGGTGACTACGACCTGTATGAGACGCCGCTTTGGGTCGATCTTGCGGCAAGCCATATGGAAAAGGCCATTCTTTTAGACCTTGAGGCTGAGGTGTTAGACGAGCAGGTGCGCCTTCTGGAGGGAGAGCTTCGCGCCACCTCACAGCGCGTCAATCTGTTTGAAAAGGTAAAAATTCCCGAAACCGAACGAAACATCAAGAAAATATCCATTTATATGGCCGACCAGCAGGTAAGTGCGGTGGTTCGGTCCAAGATCTCCAAGCGTAAGATCGCCCTGAGGAATGCCCCTGCTGCGCAAGAGGAGGTGTATTCGCTATGATCGTACCAATGAAAAAGGTGTCTCTCCTTGTTTTGGGAGACAAAAAGAAGCAAACGCTCAAGGCCCTTCGTGAGCTCGGTGTTTTGCACGTGGAGATCACCGAGGGCTCGGGCGAGCGGCTCCTTAGTCTTAAGCAAAGGCTGGAGAACCTTGAAAGCGCGCTCTTTACCGTGGGCAAGCCCAAGGTGTCCGAGCCAAAGCAGGCCACGCCCGCTGAGGCCCTGAAGCTGGCTGAGGACATTGCGGCGCTGGCCGAGGACAAAAAGGATTGCCTTGCCAAGCGGATCGCGCTCATTGCCGAGCTTGACCGCGTGAAGCGGTGGGGCGAGATCGATCCTTCTGCGATCGACGAGCTTTTTGAGAAAGGCGTGGAGATCGCGCTGTACGAGATGCCGCGCAAGGAATATGCGGCCTTGGACGGCCGCATTCAGACAGTGCGCGTGGACGCGTCGCGCTCGTCGGTGCTGTTCCTTTGTGCTATGAGAGGCACAGAGGGGGAGAGCGAGGCGCTGGAAGCTATAAAGCAATACCGCTTTGTACCTCCGAGGCGCTCTACCAAGCAAATGCGCGAGGATGTGACGGCGCTGGACGCGCGCGTGGCGGCTATTGACGAGAGTCTAGCGGCCTATGCGGTTTATGCGGATAGCTTTAAGCAAGCGGTAAAGGCGCTTGAGCAGGAGATCGAATTTGAGATCTACGAAACGGGTATGGAAAAGCAATCGCTTTCCGATGGGCTTTCGCTGGCCTACTTCACGGGCTACGTGGAGGAGGAAAACTTAGAAAGTCTGCGAGTGGCGGCGCGCGACAACGCGTGGGGTCTTGCCTTTGAGGATCCGTGCGAGGAGGACAACGTCCCCACCAAGCTGAAGAACAACAAATTTGTTAGCTTGATCTATCCGCTGACCGACTTTCTGGGCAAGGTGCCCGGGTATTTTGAATACGACATCTCCGGTTGGTTTTTGTCGTTTATTCTCATCTTTTTCGGCATTATTTTCGGAGACGGCGGCTACGGTCTGCTTATCAGCGCGGTGGCGGCCATCCCGATCCTGAAGGCGCTCCTCGCCAAAAAGCCGATCGCGCCCGCGTTTTTGCTGATCGGGCTGTTCGGCCTTTCCACGGTGCTGTGGGGCACGCTTACCTGCACGTGGTTCGGTCTTTCGGCCGATTTGCTTCCCGTGTGGCTGCAGAAGCTCTCGATCCCCGTGATCTCGAATGTGTACGCCGATAAGCTCTGGCAGCCGTTCTGGGTATCGGGTGACGTGGGGCTTACCACGGCACAGAATTTGCAGATCTTTTGCTTTACGCTGGCACTCATCCAGCTTTCGGTGGCGCACGTTATGGGCGCGATTCGTAACCGAAGGAGTCTGAAGATCCTTGGCGATATTGGCTCGATTCTGCAGCTTGTCGGCATTTATTACTTAGTGCTCAGCCTGGTGGTAAACGCCCAGGTGTTCAGCTTTGGCCTTGTGCTGGGCGGCATTCCCGTAGGTACGGTGGCGATCGTGCTGATTGGCGTGGGCTTTGTCCTTAGCTTTGTTTTCTCCAACTTTGAGGGAAGCGTGGGCAAGTCCATTCTGGATAGCCTTAAGAACATCGTTTCGGTGCTTCTCGGCGTGGTCAACGTTTTTTCCGACATCGTTTCCTATATCCGTCTGTGGGCGGTCGGGCTTGCGGGGGCGGCCATTTCCGCCACCGTTAACGAGCTGGCGGGCCCGCTGCTCGGAAACTTTATGTTTATGATCCTGGCGATCGTGCTTCTGGTGTTCGGTCACGGCCTTAATATGATCCTGAACGTGCTTTCGGTGATTGTACACGGCATCCGTCTGAATACGCTGGAGTTTTCGTCGCACCTGGATATGTCCTGGTCGGGACACAAATTTAAACCGTTTAAACAACAAATTGATTATAAAGGAGAATCGTTATGAATTTGGGACAATTGGGAATTGCATTGGCTATGGGCATTGCCGCACTCGGCTCTGCCATCGGTATCGGTTATGCAGGTCAGGCGGCCATCGGTGCCTGGAAAAAGTGCTATATGAGCAATAAGGCCGCGCCCTTCATTCTTACCGTGTTTGCGGGTGCGCCGCTGACGCAGACCATCTACGGCTTCCTTCTGATGCAGCAGATGAAGGCCTCGAGCGCAGACCCTGCGTTCCTGTTTGGTCTTGGTATTGCCTCGGGTGTGGCTATGGCCGCCTCGGCGATCTACCAGGGAAAAGCCGGCGCCGCCGGTGCAGACGCGCTGGCTGAGACCGGCAAGGGCTTCTCGCAGTATATCACCGTCGTCGGTCTTTGCGAGACGGTTGCTCTGTTTGCGCTGGTATTCAGCATGGTTGCTCTCGGTTAAAGGAAAAGGGCTGAGTCGTAAGACTCAGCCCTTTCAAATTTTGATTTGTCGGTGGGGTTACGCTTAGGGGGCTTTTTGAAAAAAGCCCCCTAAGAACCCCCAAAAACTTTTGGGGAAAGGAACTTTTTTCGC
>JAGAUC010000190.1 GCA_017621015.1 Clostridia bacterium
CGCGAGCGTCAAATAGTCCAGCCCCACGTTGACAAGGAAGACCAGGCGTGCCCGAATTTCCTTAATTATATCATTGGTGATCAGCCTTTCGCTTTCGGTGAGTGTAAGTCCCTCCACGAAATCCAAGGCCTTTTTGATAGGCATACAACAGAATTCGTAGATATTCAGTCCGCCGACCGTGACCGAGGCCGAGTTTGCCGAAAGGCGGCTTCCCTTACATTTGGGACAGACCGACTGCTCCACAAATTGCTCGTAATAATCGGCATTCATGCCCTGCGCCATTCTCTGCTCCACCATCTTAACCAGGCCCTCAAACTTGACCTTCTGGTGATATTCCTGACCGCCGAAATAACGGCGGATGTCATACAGCTCGTTACCCGTCCCGTAAAGGAGTGCACTTATCGCATTCTCCGAGAACTTTTCCAACGGCATATCCAGCGTAAAGCCGCACCGCTCACCGACGGCGGCGAACAGCGGACCGTTCCAGCTTTCCTCCTCCAGCGTCTTGAAGCCGTTTACCGCGATCGCGCCCTCATCCAGCGACAGCGAGCGATCGGGGATCATCTTGTCTACCGAGATCTTATTCAGCTCGCCGATGCCAAGGCAAAAATCGCACGCACCCGCCGGGTTGTTGAAGGAAAACATACGCGGCTCCAGCTCGCCAAAGGAAATGCCGTGCTCCTCGCAGGCATAGCTTTGGGAAAACTCCAGCTCATACGGCTCGGCCTCGCGCGGCATGACCGTGACGATCAGGTGGCCGTCGGCAAGGCGAAGCGCATTTTCGATCGAGTCCGCAAGACGCGAGCGGATGTCTGCGCGCATCACCAGACGGTCGACCACGATCTCAATGCTGTGCTTGATGTTTTTGTCCAGTATAATGGGCTCGGAAAGCTCATAGGCATTACCGTCCACACGCACACGCGAATAGCCGCTCTTTTTGGCGTCGGCAAACACCTTTTCGTGCATACCCTTCTTGGCTCGGACCACGGGGGCCAGCACCATAAAGCGCTCCCCCTCGGGAAGCTCCAGAATGCGCTCGATGATCTGGTCGGTGGTCTGCTGACGGATCTCCTTATGACAAACGGGACAGTGCGGCACACCGATTCGGGCGTACATCAGCCTGAGATAGTCGTAGATCTCGGTCACCGTTCCGACCGTGGAGCGCGGATTTTTCGACGAGGTCTTTTGGTCAATGGAGATCGCGGGCGAAAGGCCCTCAATAAGATCCACATCGGGCTTATCCATCTGCCCGAGGAACTGTCTGGCGTACGAGGAAAGCGACTCCACAAAGCGCCGATGTCCCTCAGCGTAAAGCGTATCAAAGGCAAGCGAGGATTTCCCCTAGCCCGAAAGGCCGGTAAACACCACCAGCTTGTCACGCGGAATGGTGACGTCTATATTTTTCAGATTGTTGACACGTGCACCCTTGATTACAATTTGATCTGCCATATTTCTTCCTTATTTTATAATCTATCGTTTTATTTTTTCTCGTTTTGAAGCTCGCGGATACGGTCGCGGTAGGTGACGGCCGTCTCAAAGTCCAGGCTTTTGGCCGCCGCGTGCATCTTCTTGGTAAGCTCCTCGATAAGAGTTGCCTTTTCCTTGGCGGTAAGGCGTCCCGCCTTGGCCTTGGCCTTGATCCTCGGGTTGTCGGAAAGCTCTCCCGTGATGCCGATCTCGATCACGTCGCGCACACCCTTGACAATGGTTTTGGGTACGATGCCGTGTGCCTTGTTATACTCATCCTGGATTCGGCGGCGACGGTTGGTCTCGGCTATGGTCTTGGCCATGGAATCGGTGATGTGGTCGGCATACATAATGACGTGACCCTCGGCGTTTCGTGCGGCACGTCCCACTGTCTGGATCAGACCACGCTCGGCACGCAAAAATCCCTCCTTGTCCGCATCGAGAATGGCCACCAGCGACACCTCGGGAATGTCCAGTCCCTCACGCAGAAGATTGATGCCGATCAGTACATCGAACACACCCAGACGAAGATCGCGTATGATCTGAGTCCGCTCCATGGTATGCACATCGTAGTGGATGTATTTGACCTTGACGCCGTTGTTTTCCAGATAGACGGAAAGATCCTCCGCCATTTTTTTGGTCAGCGTGGTGACAAGCACCCTCTCGTTTTTGGCAGAGCGCGCGCGGATCTCCATCAACAGATCGTCCACCTGTCCCTCAATGGGGCGCACCTCAATGTCGGGATCGAGAAGTCCGGTGGGACGAATGATCTGCTCCACAGTCTGCGTGGCGTGCTCGGCCTCATAATCACCGGGCGTGGCGCTGACAAAGACCGTCTGATTAAGCTTGCTCTCAAACTCCTCGAAGAACAGCGGACGGTTGTCAAACGCCGACGGCAAACGGAAGCCATACTCCACCAGATTGGTCTTTCGCGCGCGGTCACCGCCGCTCATGGCACGCACCTGCGGCAGCGTCATATGCGACTCGTCCACAAACAGCAAAAAGTCCTTCGGGAAATAGTCCAGAAGCGTATAGGGCGTTGAGCCGGCAGGGCGACCCGCCAGAACGCGCGAATAGTTTTCCACGCCCGAGCAGAAGCCGACCTCGCGTAGCATTTCCACGTCGTATTTTACGCGCTCCTCGATACGCTGAGCCTCCAGGAGCTTGCCCTCATTTTTGAAGAACTCCACGCGCTCGCGCATCTCGCGCTCGATCTCGGCAAGTGCCGCTTCCCTTTTATCGTCCGAAACGGCATAGTGCGAGGCGGGATAAATGGCGGCGTACGAAAGCGTGCGCAAAAGCTCACCCGTCACCACGCGGATCTCGCTCACGCGGTCGATCTCATCCCCGAAAAACTCCACGCGGATGGCCTTCTCCGAGCTGGAGGCGGGAAACACATCTACCGTATCGCCGCGTACGCGGAAGCGATCACGGGCAAAATCGATATCGTTGCGATCGTAGTTGATGGCAATCAGATGTCTCACAAAATCGTCACGGCTCATAGCCATACCCGGGCGCACCGCCAAAAGAAGCTTTTGATATTCCGCGGGGTCACCCAGCGAATAAATGCAGGAAACACTTGCCACAATGATGACGTCACGGCGCTCAAACAAGGCCGACGTGGCGCTGTGTCGGAGCATATCGATCTCGTCGTTGATCTGCGCATCCTTTTCAATATACATATCTCGCCCGGGGATGTACGCCTCGGGCTGATAATAGTCATA
>JAGAUC010000191.1 GCA_017621015.1 Clostridia bacterium
ACGTGGAGACCGCCGCTGTCTTTGAGAAGAGCGAGATCAAGGTGTGGGAATGCCGCAACTGCGGACACATCATCGTAGGTAAGAAGGCTCCCGAGCTTTGCCCGACCTGCGCACACCCCAAGAGCTACTTTGAGGTTCACGCGGAGAACTATTGATTTTAGCCGAAAACCAGCCAAAAAGCGCCCCCAAAACGGGGGCGCCTTTTTTATATATGTAAACTTTGATTTCGGCTCGGATTAAAGAAAAACGGCAAAAATGAAAAAAACACTTGACAAGGAATGGAAAAGCATATATAATGTATTATGTATAATTGACAAGTGTTTTTTGTGCGAAATTCTTGTCGAATGTATCAAAAAAACAAAAAAAGGAGACCCACATCATGAAAAAGTTCATGAACAAGTCAACTCTGGCTTTGCTTCTGACGGTTCTGATGTTGCTTTCGGCGATCACGGTTGGCGCTTCGCTGTTTGCGGCATCCGCTGAGGACACGCCTGAAGCAACGCTGACAGCAAAACAGGCGCTGTCAAACGGCGAAATGACCATGAGCGGTAATTTCGTCGATCTTGTAGCCGAGGCGAACGCCACACTTGGCGCAAGCTCTATGGCAACAATCGAGCTCCATAAGGACGTTGTACTCACGGCTCCGATCACTCTTAAGGGCGGACGTATCGGAACCTACAAGGGTAATGGCCACACCATATACTTTGATTTAGCAGAAGAGTATACGGGCCAGTTCCTGATCCAGTTCGACAACAGTACGGTTTCGTCGAACAACAACTCCACCACCTTTGAGAACCTGAACTTCAGCGGTCAGGCAAAGGGCTGGAAGCTCGGCGACGAGCCGGCAACCTTCGGTAAGGCAAGTCAGGGCGGTGCAGCCTTTAGCTTGCATCCGTTCCAGTATATTACCTTCCGGAACTGCCGCATTGAAAACTTTTACTCCTATAACCAAGGCTCTGTATTCTATTACACGGCCGTAGGTATCACCAACCCCAATCGCGGTCTCTTCCTTGAGAACACGGTCATTACGGGCAACCACGCACTTGGTGCCGCAGTCGGTGACAGTGCCTCCGCGATCCGTACGAGAACCGGTAATCCTCTGGATGCTACCGCACCGACTACCTATAACGCACAGATCTACGTTTCGGGTAGCACCTACGTTTATGATAACTACGACAAAGACGGCAATCAGGCAAACATCAATTTGATGCGCGCACAGGGTAAGCCCGGTAATGAGAATGCCGATAACCGTCTTCACGTTCGTGAGAACTTCACGGGTAAGGTAGCCCTGACATCCACGAACTACCTTGCCGGAACTTTGGAGTATAAAGAAAAGGTAGACGGTGTAATACAGGTGGTCAGCACCTGTGAGGCTCCTGCCAGCATCTTCTTTGAGGGCTCTGAGGGCAAGGGTGATCTGGATCCCAGAGTTGGAAAGGTGATCTGTGGCTCGACAAACTCGCATTATGCCATCCCCTCGACCACTGTGAATGCTGACGGCAAATACCCCGTGGAAAAGGTCGTACCGTGCGCCGGTATCCGCTATAAGCTTGGCGGATCGAACGAGTGGACCTATGTTGCCGGCAATGATCTTTCGACTGCTCTGAATGCGGTGAACTCGGAGAGTGTGGCCGAAAACACCGTGATCGAGCTCTTGGATGATATTGTCTGGACAGCCACCGGTCAGTTCTCCACAAGCGACAAAAACTTTAACGTAACTCTTAACGGTAACGGTCACACCGTATACGTCACGTCTCACGGTGCCGGTGCACCGATGATGTCGCTGTATGCCGGGGATCATGTTGGTGAGTTTACCCTCAACAACGTGACCTTTGACGGCGGTGTTACGGTGACCGAAGGGGAGGGCGGTACGCTTTCCTTTGACGGAAAAACCTATACCGGCAGTAGCGGTGCTTTCATCCGTACGTATGAGGCAGGCGCGATCCTTAGAATGAATGATGTTGAGATCCGCAACTTTGTTCACGCAAAGACAGCGGGCGGCGGCCAAAGCGGCGCGGCGCTCTTTGTCGGCGGTAGCAACGGTACGGTTTATCTCAACTCGGTAAACATTCACGACAACTATTCGGTCGGCAATCCCGTAATCACGACGGCCGGCAGCTCGGCCAGACTTTATATGAACGGCGCGTGCACCTTCGCGAACAACTATTCGATGACCTGTGACACCTCGAGTGGCACGGCGGTCTATTCGCTGGGTGAAAACGCTTTCGCTGATATCAGCGTATCCAACAGCGCTTTCCTGAACCTCGGCGCGGACTTTGAGACCGAGTCTCTTGTCTTCGTCTCTACTAAGGTGGATAACAATAGCGTATTTGCCGTGCTTACCGACGGTGAGCTGAATGAGAATGCCAACCTCATCAACGGTGCTAACGCAATCCTCACACCTGTAGTAGACGGAACCAACGTCAAGTGGACGGCTCCTACCGAGGATGTTACGCTGATCGTAAACACCAAGGATGGTGTCAAGACAATTGAGTACGTTGCTAAGCTTGCCGACGGTGACCCGCTTCCTGCCTGGAACGGTGTCATTTGGTCCAACGCAACGGGCACGGTGACCGCGCATACGGCAGGCACAAAGAGCTATACCGCCAACTGGTCGGCAAGCTCTACGGCCACGATGATCTATAAGCTGGCCGGTGAGACCGTGTATTCGGTGGTTGCCGGTGACATCAGAAGCACCATCTATAAGGCAATGAGCGGAACCAAGGAGGACAATGTATTCTACCTGCTTGGTGACGTTGAGATGAGCGGACTTTTCCATGATTCGAATAGTCTTCGCTTTACCCTTTACGGTAATGGATATACGCTGAGCAGTGCAAGCGGATCCGGCGATGGCGGTGCGCCCATGATACATCTCCAGGGTGCCCAAGTGAGCGCCGCCTTTGTTGACATCGTATTGGACGGCCGTGCGAATCCCACGGTAGATCCTGAAACCGACGAGCTTACCTTTGCTCAGAGATTCGGCGGCGCGCAGGGTGCGTGCATTCGTACCTGGGATGCAGGTGCGGAGCTGTATTTCACAGATGTTGAGATCCACAATTTTGCGCAGAAGAGAGCTTCTAACCAAGGTGCCGGTGCTGCCCTTTGGCTGGCTGAGGGTACGACGGCTCATTTCACGAACGTTAACATTCACGACAACTACTCGGTAAACGATGCGGTGATCGTGACCAATAACGCTACGACAACGCTGTATTTGAGCGGCGACTGTTCCTTTGAGAACAACTGGGTAACGTATAACTCCACGGCAGGTACTTATACAAAATATAAGGAATACGATATTCGTTTCCCCGGAACGGTTTACGTTGCCGATGATTTTACAACCGATTCGCTTGTTTTTTCCGGCGGAAATGAAGGCGATACCTTTGCTACGCTGGAGGATGGCGCAACCCTGAATGCGGGTGCAAACTTCAAGAACTATGCGAATGATGCACTTGTGGCAAAGGTAAACGGCTCGAATCTCGTTTGGGCTCCGTATACCGAGCAGGTAACCTACAATGTTCTGGGTAAGGACGGCGTGACCGAGATCGTTTCCATCACGGCGGACATCGCTCCCGGTGCGGCACTTCCTAGCTGGAACGGCGCAATCTATAACGGTGATGCTGCTATTAAGACCCACACCAAGGGTACCGAGAGCTACACTGTAACCTGGTCAAACGAGTCCGTCGCTACGGCACTGGTTACCGAGGATAACGGTGCAACCTGGAAGACTTGGGAGTCGCTGAAGAATGCGGCTGCATCGACCACGGCCACTCGCATTGAGGTCCTTAGTAATACGGTACTCAGTGAAGACCTCACTGTTGTCAACGGCTCCAAATATGTGATGGACTTCAATGGCTTTGTTGTTACCAGAGCAAATAACGAAATTGATATCAATCTGAATACAGGTACGCTTAATTCTGTGATCGCGAACGCGAAGTTCGACGGTAAGATCGGCGGCGTAATTTCGCCGAACCGTAGCAGCTGGGCCTTTGTTTACTTGATCAACGGTTCTTATGGCTTCACCTTCGATAACTGTGAATTCTATGATTTCAAGTCGAACGGTGACGGTTACGGCGTTATGCGTACCGGTATGCCTTCGGATATCACTCTCAGAGACGTTAAGATGTATAACAACTCGGCTACGCAGGGTGCGATCCGTGCTCACTTCAATACTTCCGGATATTGCGTAGTTAAGCTGGCCGGAACAACCGAGATCTACAACAATGCTGACAATGCGAACAACAGTAACAACGTTGTTTATAATGTGGGTGCAATTGCCATTGTAGATGACTTCGATGGTCGCGTTGAGCTGAGTAGCGGACCTGCATCGGAAACGGTAAATGATATCGTTGCTGTAAATGCAACGTATCAGCCGTATGCAACCGTTGCCGAGGGCGCAAAGATCACCGGTACGATCGTGAAGGCGGGCAGCACGGCAGAGGTTTATGCCGCTGACGTAAACGGCGTTCTCACCTGGATCAAGGCCGGTGAGGAGCTCCCCGGAAATCCCTTCAAGGTGGACGAGAACGATAAGCTTAAGGTATACACGTCTCTTTGGTACTATAACAACGGTACCGAGAACGTAGCAACGGATAAGTATGTTGCAGGCGTTTACAACTACTTTGGCGGCGAATATACCCTTGACGAAACCGTTGAAGCTTACATCAACGGCAAGGTCGCAGGTGATCTTGTTTCGGTAGCTGCTGCTGCTACAGCCGGCGATACCGTTGAGATCGTCAAGAGCATCACCACCGAGGGCGTCACCTTCGGCGCAAACTGCACGGTAAACGGTAACAATATGACGCTTACCATCAAGCCCGAGGCACAGGGCGGATCCGACCATCTGATGATCGTCGGTTCGGGCGCTAAACAAATTACCATCAATGACCTGACCTTCTTTGGCGGTGCTACCACGTATGGAAAGTGGGATGGCCCCATTGTCGCAAAAGATAAGGTGCTTCTTCACGCAAACAATACCACTACTACGACGACGCTTAACAACTGTACCTTCAAGGGTCATCGTGTGGTAACCGAAGGGGATCACGGCTCGATCATTCATGCCAATACGTCGCAGACGAATTTCTACAATTGTACGATCGTAGATAACATTGCACAGAGTGTTCCGAAGACAGACGGTAGCGCAACCCTCAACTTTGCCCGTCCTCCGCTTCGTGTTCAGAACTATGGATGTGTAAGCTTCTACGGCAAGTCGGTTGTCAAGGATAACTTTGGTGTCTGGAGCGATGGATCCGCATATGTATGCAAGGGTATTACCGCAGGTCATGCAACGGAGAAGAGACTGTTTGTCGGTCAGCTGGCCGAGGGCAGTGAAATCGTTCTTGAGTCCAACTATGCTTTCGTTATGGGCTTGAATGAGGACGGAATGCCTTACGACAATACCGGATATCTTTCTCTTGTCGGAACGGCAACGCTTGGCGAAGACGGTATTGTGACCGAAACGCCTCAGAACGCAGTACAGTACTGTGCAGGTTATGCTCCTGCTGCAGATCAGGTGGCTGAATACCTGGCAAACAACGGTGAGTACGGTGCACTTATGTACCTGATTGCTGCGCCCGGTATTGAGGGAACCAAGGTAACCGGCGGTGCCGCAATTACCGAGGATAAGCTTACGCTTACCGTATACGCACCGGTCAAGGCTAACTTCTACGGAACCAACGTCGTGGTCAAGCTTGACGGTAAGGAGCTCTCCAGCACGCCTCTTTGCGAATTCCCCGCAACGGCTACGAGCAACGTGGATAACATTCTTGCTGTTCCCGTAACGGTTGGCATGGCTGAGTTTACCAAGGATATTGTGATCGAGCTCCAAAATGCGGACGGCTCGCTCATCGATACGCTTACGACTTCGGCTAAGACCTATGCAGATCTGCTTATCAATACTACCAACGATGTTTTTGTTGAGCAGGGCATGGCTGAGGCGAATATCGTTCCCATGAAGAGCGCTATGGCTTCGCTTCTTCAGTACGCGCAGACCGTTCAGACCTTCTTTGAGCTGGATGTAGCTCCCGCTATGACGGAAGATGACATCACGCTTTGGGAGGACCTTGGTCTCTCGCTGAAGCTGGTAGGCACCAGCGATCTGAATACCTCTGTGGCAAACGATTCGGTTAAGGCTTCCTACGAGGGTACGCTTCCTGCGGGAATCACTCCTATCGGCTCGACGCTTACCATGGAGAATCAGATCTCGCTTCGCTTCTACTTCGCCGCAGATAGCCTTGATGGACTTACCTTTAAGGTAAATGGCAGCGAGGTTGAGGCTGAGAAGACCGCACAGGGCTACTACCTTGAGGCCGCTCATATCGGCACCAAGAATCTGGCTGCCCCGGCTACGTTCACCATCACCGATGGTGCAAACACCTACTCCTACACGGCAAGCCCGATGTCTTATGTTTACACGGTAAACGAAGCCGTAGTTGGTGAGCAGATCACCCAGGAGCTTAAGGATGCTTGTGAGGCTCTGTACTACTACTACGCAGCCGTATCGGCTTACTTCAACCTTGGCTTTGACACGACCGGCTTTACTACCGGTGAAACACTTCGTCTTATGGGCGACGTGGCAAATACCTTTAGCGCTCCCCGTTTTGTAACGGTAGCGTAAAAGAGAAAGGGGATAAGAAAATGAAAAAGTATGTAATGCCTGAGATTCAGGTGATCTCCCGTAACGATCTGGATATCATCTGCGCATCGGAATTGCTTTTCCCGATTATTCCTCTTTCGGGTAAGGTAGTCGCTTCTGCTGAAGAAGAAGAGGCCTAAGTAAAATAACACCAACCGCACGGGATTTCCCGTGCGGTTGGTGTCTTGGAGAGAAAATGAAGAAAAAAATCAAAATTGTGATCGCGCCCGACTCCTTTAAGGGAAGCATCGATGCCCATGGCGCGGCTGAGGCCTTGGAAAAGGGCATTTTGTCTGTCGCGGATGCCGAGTCTGTAGAGATCGTGAAGATTCCGATTGCCGACGGTGGCGAGGGAACGCTTTGCGCAATGGTTGGCGAGGACAACTTCGACTATGTGATCGTGAACGGTCCGACGGGCGCACCCGTAAAGGCGGCGCTCGGTTATCTTGACGGAACCGCCGTGATCGAGATGGCGCAGGCGGCAGGTCTTACGCTTGCTGACCCTAAAAATCTTTGTGCCAAAAACGCGACGACGTATGGCGTTGGCGAAATGATAAAGCATGCACTTGACAAGGGCATCCGCCACTTCTTGCTTACCGCAGGCGGCAGTGCCACCAACGATGGCGGTACGGGTATGCTGGCGGCGCTTGGCGGAAGGTTTTACAATAAGAACGGTGAGTCCTTTGTTCCCACCGGCGGTACGCTATGCGAGATTGAGAGGATCGATCTTGAAGGGCTGGATCTGCGTTTGACAGAGTGTAGATTTACCGTTGCCACCGATGTTAAAAATCCGCTTTGCGGTAAAGAAGGTGCAACCTACGTGTACGCGCGCCAAAAGGGTGCGACCGACGCTGAGCTTGCGGAAATGGAAGAGGGAATGAAGCACTACGCTTCGCTTGTGAATGCGCTTGCCGGGGACGAGATCTCCGCCATAGCCGGCTCGGGAGCGGGCGGAGGAATTGCCGTTCCTCTTATGGCGTTTTGCCGTGCAAAGATCGTTTCCGGAATCGATGCGGTGCTGGACGTTGCTCATTTTGAGACGCATCTGGATGGCGCTGATTTTGTACTTACGGGCGAGGGGAAGATCGATGTACAAAGTCTGTACGGAAAGGCCATCAGCGGCGTTTCACGCACAGCGGCTCGTGCAAAAATTCCGGTTGTCTGCTTCGTAGGATGTGTTGGCAGTGACAGAGACGAGCTGAAGGCACTTGGCGTTTCGGACATCTACGCTACGGCGGATATTGCCCCGAGCGCCGAATATTCGATGACACATGCCGATATCCTGCTTGAAAAGCTGGCAGGAGATTGGTTCCGGAGTGTAAAAAACTCCTATGACGAATGACGTCATAGGAGTTTTTTATATAAGATGCTTTTTTATGTAGTCCATATACACGTTCCAGTCGTAGCGGCTCAGATAGTGCTTGCCCGCGCGGAGATGATAGCAAATGTTTCCCTCGGAAAAGGTTTCGCCAATCTCGGCATAGCGGTCGGGGGCAATCAGGCCTTTTTTGCCAAGCTGCTCCCACACCTTGGAGGCGGCATAGCAGGAGAGAAGCTGAGATTCGGGGTCAGCCCATACGTCCTCGACGGCAGCACCGCAAAGAAAATGGCGGGGGGCGATCGTTGCCACCAGCATATGCTGGTCGAAGGGAAGCGCTTGCTCGTTTTGGGCGTATTTTTTGTAATTCTCGCAAAACCAGAAGGGGAACGCTCTTGTGATCACATCGATGTGCTCGCCCTTCTTATCTCGTGTAATGGCATCGCCGCTACAGCCGGAGTTGTTGGCGATAACAAAGCGGAATCGCTTGTCAAGCGCTCCGGTCAAAAGTGCGGTCTTACCCAGACGCGAGTGACCGATGACGGCAGCGTTGTTGATATCCAAGCAGTCCTTAGTAGCCGCATAGTCGAGAAGGCGCATATTGGCCCACGCCCACATCGCAATTTTTCCCGTGGCGTTGGGGGCGCGCTTGGTAAGGTCCGTTTGCGCTTCCGTTGGAGTCACAACAGCCGCAAGACCGTTTGTAAAATCGCGGTTGTCGGTGGTTACGTCCTGATAAAAGACCGAAAGGATGGCAAAGCCGTTATCGATGATCTCCTCGGCGGGGAAATATTTATCGGGAACGTCCGGCATGAAATTATTAAGCACAAAGAAGGGATGCTTTCCTTCTTTGGTAGGGATGGTTGCCATAAACGGGAAGGAATAGGATTTTCCGCACACCTCAGCGTGCGCGATCACCTGCCGACAGATGGCTTTGCCTGCAAAATGCGGAAATTTGCTGTCAAGGGGAAGTTCCTCAAAGGTAAGAGCGGTTGGCTCGGGGACGGGAAGGCCGTATTCCTCCTCAAGGAAGGCTTTGACATACGTCTCACGAACATTCTCCCACTCATCAGGTGAAAAATCCTGAATTTCCGGTACATCGCGTTCCTTTAAGATCTCATGCAACATATCTGACTTCCTTTCATCACGAATATACGTTAATTATAAGCAAAACACAAGGAAAAGTCAAGCAAAAAGCAAAAAAATTGACCAAAGCGGTTGCAATCTTTGTCAAAATGGTGTAAAATATATATATTAATAAAATGGAAAGGTATGCCATGTATCCCAAAAGGATTTCACTTTCAGGTGCGCGCTTTTTGAGTGCGATTCAAACCGATAAATTTAAAACCGAAACGCTTTCGGTCTCTATTGTTATGCCCACAGATAAAAAAGCATCGCCAATCTCGCTTCTGGCACTTTCTATCCTGAAGCGAGGCAATGAGAGCTATAAAACGCAGGGGGAAATCAATCTTCGGTTGGATGAGCTGTATGCCACCTCGATCTCAGTAAAAAGTCAACGCCTTGGAAACGCCAACATACTCGGCTTTTCTGCGGAGATGCTTTGTGAGGAATATACGGACGGAAAGACCGATATTTTTGGTGGCACACTTGAGGTCCTGACGCAGATGCTCTATCATCCGTTGACCGATGAAAACGGGAACTTTTTACGGTCTTACATTGAGAGCGAAAAAAATAACCAGTGTGATTCCATAAAGGCACAGATCAACAATCCGCGCTCGTATGCCTCCAAGCGGTGTCGTGAGATTATGTTTGAGGGAGATGCATACGGCATAAGCCTTCTGGGTACGGTCGATTCGGTTTCCCAAATAACTGAGAGAGCACTTTTCGAAAGCTATCAACATCTGCTTTCGGATTATCGGTATGAGTTTTTCTATATTGGGCCGCGCACCATCGAAGAGGTGGCAAAGCGTCTTAGCGAGGCTTTTCCGTTTGACGGCCGTCGGGAGAGCGTTTGTGAGGTCGCACAGTCGGTGCCTAAAAAGAAGGCAGACCGGGTGCGCCGAGTTACCGAGGAGATGCCGCTGGCGCAAGGAAAGCTCGTGCTTGGCTTTACAACCGAAACTAATATCAAGAGCGAAGACTTTTGCACCATGCTCGTTCTCAATGAGATCTACGGTGCATCACCAGTTTCCAAGCTTTTCATGAACGTAAGAGAGCGTCTCAGTCTTTGCTATTACTGTAGTTCGTTTTATGATATTTTCAAGGGCGCGTTGTTTGTTTCGTGTGGTGTTTCACCTGAAAATCGGGATAAGGCCGAGCGCGAAATTTTAAGCCAGCTGTCCGAAATTGTAAAGGGTAACATTTCCGATGAGGAGTTTGAGGCGGCCAAGCGCTCGCTCTACAATAATTACCGCTCGCTTTCCGATTCTCCGGCCCATCTGGAAGGATACTATTTTTGCCGCAATGAGTTTGGCGTGGACTGCACGATCGAGCAATGTATGAGCGGCATCCGCGCGGTTAAGATTTCGGATGTGGTTCGGGTGGCATCGAACATTTGCCTGGACACGGTTTACTTCCTGAACGGAAGCGGAGAGGAGGGTGAGGATGCTGACGAATAAAAAAGAAAGCCGCAAGCTGCGCGAGCATTATTATAAGTGTCGCCATAAAAGCGGACTTGACGTTTATGTTTTCCCTAAGAAGCTTACGGTATCCTATGCGCTTTTCGGAACCAAATACGGGTCGGTAGATAACTGCTTCCGTATTGCCGGTGAAAAGGATTTTGTTACCGTGCCAAACGGAATTGCTCACTATCTGGAGCATCGGATGTTTACTCAAAAGGACGGAAGCGATATTACCGAGCGCTTCTCCGAGTACGGCGCGGACTCTAACGCCTATACAACCTTTACCAAAACCGTTTACCTGTTTAGCTGTACCGAAAACTTAGACAAGTCGCTCGGGGCATTGATCGATTTTGTGACCGAGCCGCATTTTACCGGCGAGCTTGTGGACAAGGAACGTGGAATTATTGTTGAGGAAATCAAGATGGGGGAGGACAACCCCTATGACCGTTGCTTTTACGGACTTTTGGAAGCAATGTACCAAAATAACAGCGTTCGTATCAACATTGCAGGTACTGAGGAGTCGGTTTCCGAGATCACCGCAGATATGCTGAATGCGTGCTACCGTACCTTTTATGCCCCGAACAATATGGCGTTGGTTGTTTGTGGTGACGTGACTCCGGAGGAGGTCATGTTTACCGTGGAACAGCATTTGCCAAGTGATTTTGTTTCGGTGGATGCTGAAAGACGGTATTTAGATGAGCCAAGGGAGGTTTATCAGGCGCAATACGAGGCTTATATGCCGGTTGCCAAGCCGATTTTTACCATTGGAGTTAAGGATTCGGTGATTGGTAACGCCAAGGAGCGAATGGCTCGCGATGCGGCAATGCAGGTTTTGTGTGAAATGCTTTTTTCCCGTTCGGGAAAGCTATACAATGATCTCTTTGAGAGCGGAAAGATATCGCCCGAGCTTTCTTACGGCTATTCCATTGTTGAGCAATTTGCCTTTTTGACGATCGGAGGAGAAGCCGATGAGCCCACGGAGGTTTTGGCATATATTCAGGAATTTATCCGCGAAAAACAGAAAAATGGTCTTTCGTGTTTGGATTTTGAACGCTGTAAGCGCGTGATGCTTGCCGAATATATCAAGGATTTTGATTCCACCGAGGAGATCGCCAACAATATGATCGACTATATTTTTGATGGCGGTGATATTTTTGATTGTTATGAGGCGCTGGAGGGAGTAACCTTTGAGGATGTGGAGCGATTGCTTCACACCGCCTTTGATCCTTCCTACTTCTGCCTTTCGGTCATTCGTCCTGATGGACAACAAAAGGAGAAATAAAATGAGAAATGTTATACTTTCTTTTCCCGGACTTGGAATTGAAGAGTTCACTTTAAATCCCGTGGCTTTTCTTTCGGTTCATTGGTATGGAATTATCATTACACTGGGTATGGTGATTGCTTTCTTTTATGCACTTTACCGTGCAAAGCAGATCGGAGTAAAGACCGACGACATGCTGGACATTGCGCTTTTTCTCATTCCCAGCGCGGTGATCGGCGCAAGACTTTATTATGTGCTGACAACGCTTGATCAGTATGATTCCTTTCTTGACGCGATCGCCATTTGGAACGGCGGTCTTGCCATTTACGGCGGTGTAATTGCCGGCATCCTCTCAGTGGTTGCTGTTTGCCGCTATAAAAAGCTGAAGGCGCTTGATGTTCTAGACTGTATTGCACCGGGCCTTATTCTGGCGCAAGCGATGGGACGCTGGGGCAATTTCTTCAACGGTGAAGCCTTTGGTGCCGTGATTCCCGAATCCTCGCCGCTTTATTTTATTCGCATGGGGGTTCTTTCCCCGATGTCGGTTGATAAATTCGGAGATTTTGCTATGCACTACGTGCACCCGACCTTCCTTTACGAATCGGTGTGGAATCTGATCGGCTTTCTGCTTATGCACATTTTCTACAAAAAGAAATCCTTTTCGGGTGAGGTCGTTCTTTGGTATGCCGCGTGGTATGGGCTTGGCAGAATGTTCATTGAGGGGCTTCGCATCGACAGTCTTATGGTAGGGCCGTTCCGCATTTCACAGGTGGTTGCCTTTGTTTGCTTTGTAGGTGGCGTTGCCGGCATCGTGTGTAAACGGATCTATGATGCACGGAAAAAGAGAATTTTGAAAAATAACAACGGATAAAGGAAGATAGATTATGGCTAAAATTATTGACGGAAAAGCAATCTCGGCCCAGGTAAGAGCAGAGCTCGCCGATGAAACCAAAATTTTTGAAAAGGAAAACGGCTTTTTGCCCGGTCTTGCTGTTGTGATCGTCGGTGATGATCCGGCATCTCATGTTTACGTGCGCAACAAGGCACGTGCATGCGAGGAGATCGGATATTATTCGGAAACTCACCGGCTTCCCAAGGAAACGAGCCAGGAGGAGCTGGAGGCTCTCATTGATCGCCTGAACACGGACAAAAAAATACACGGCATTCTGGTTCAGCTTCCTTTGCCAAAGCATTTGGACGAGGAAAAGATCCTTTTGAAAATATCGCCCGAAAAGGATGTGGACGCCTTCCACCCGTACAATGTGGGAAAGATCATGATCGGAAACTACAGCTTTTTGCCGTGCACACCGGCGGGAATTATGGTGTTGCTTGAGCGCTCGGGCATTGATATTACGGGTAAGAAATGCGTGGTTGTCGGCCGTTCCAATATTGTTGGTAAGCCCATGGCAATGCTTTTGCTTCACGCAAACGGAACGGTTACCGTTTGCCATAGCCGCACAAAGGACCTTGCGGCGGTTTGCCGTGAGGCAGATATTTTGGTGGCTGCAATCGGCAAGGCTGAATTTTTCGGCGCGGATATGGTCAAGGAAGGTGCGGTCGTTATCGATGTCGGTATGAACCGTAATGCGGAAGGAAAGCTGGTTGGCGATGTGAATTTTGCCGCCGTAGAGCCGCTTGCCTCATACATTACGCCCGTTCCCGGCGGCGTTGGTCCCATGACCATTACCATGCTGATGAAGAATACACTGACTGCGGCTAAGCAGTCCTTAAAGTGAGGATAGAAATTTGTTTACCATTCAAATTGCCGACCTTGTGGTAGAGCTTAACAACCGATTTTCCTACGTGGAGGAGCTTTGCCGCGAATATAAGGTGGAAGGGAAGCAGCCATTGTTTTCGGTTTCTGCCACCGAGGAGGAGATCGACGAGGAGCTGAGGATCTCGGGGCTTTCGCTTCCGCGTGCCTATGCGGAAGCTACCTGCTTGCATCGCCATATTGCACGTAGACTTTCGGAATACGGCGCCTTTTTGCTTCATTCTGCGGTAATCTCCTGTGACGGTAAGGGATACGCCTTTGCCGCGAGAAGCGGTGTCGGAAAAAGCACGCACATTGGCCTCTGGCTCAAGTGCTTTGGCAACCGTGCAAGGGTCGTAAACGGTGACAAGCCGATCATGAGGAAGGACGGAGAACGTTTCCTGGTTTACGGTACGCCGTGGAACGGAAAGGAGCGCCTTGGGGATAACATTTGCTGTGAAATGAAAGCACTGTGCTTTCTGGAACGCGGTGAAACCAATTACATTGAACGAATCGGTGCCGAGGAAGCGTTGGTTCGCTTGTTTTCCCAGGTCTATCTGCCTGAAGATGCAGTGGCTTCGGCGGAAACGCTGGATCTGTTGGGCGAATTTATAGGGAAAACCCAATTTTATCTGTTACATTGCAATATGGAGGACGAGGCGGCACTTGTCGCTTATCGCGGTATGAATAAGGAGGACGAGGAATGAGGATCAAAGAGGGATTTCTTCTCAGAGAGGTGGCAGGGAGCTATATCGTTGTAGCTACCGGTGCACTAACCAAGGAGTTTAACGGTATTATCAAGCTGAACGAGACGGGTAGCTTTCTCTGGAAGAAGTTGGCGGAGAATACCGATACGCAGGCGCTGGCTTTTGCGCTTACAGCGGAATACGATGTCTCGGAAGAAGATGCAAGGAAGGACGTAGAGAGCTTTGTGTCTCTGCTTGCGGACGCAGGCATTCTTGAGAAATAATATGAAAGGTAAGGAAACACGGGAATGATCGGCGAAGAAAAGGCACTTCGGGGGCTGTTCACCAAAATAGCGGTAGTTCTGCTGTGTTTGGTCTTGTTTTTCAATATTTACAGCGCGGTTTACGTGGCACAGGATGGCCTTGTCTCGCTTTTCTCTCAGTTTGGAGACACGGTTTGGCTGGATTGTATTACGGATATTTTCTGTGCGCTTTTGTATTTTCTTTCTTTTTTCTTGCCCGTGCTGATCTTTTACGGACTTACACCTAAAAGCGAAAGAATTTCCATCGATTTTTCGATGAAGCTTCCGTCTCCCAGACCGCTTTTTAAAACAATAACCATCCTTTTTGTATCTATTGGAACAATTATTTGCTTTTCCAATTTAAATATATGGCTTGTTCCTTCGTTTTCTTCGGGGGTATCTATTACGCAACACCAGGAGCCGTATCAGCTGATTTTGCTTATGTTTTCCAGCGCGGTTATCCCCGCGTTTGCCGAGGAGCTTTTGTTCCGCGGTGCGCTGATAACACATTTGAAGCCGTACGGAAAGGGAACCGCTGTCCTTGTCCGCGCGCTTCTTTTCGGTGTGATGCATATGAATCTCTCACAGCTTTTGTATGCCACGGCGGCGGGCGTGGTCCTCGGTGTTGTATACGTAAGCACAAGCTCGTTCTGGCTTTGCTTTCTCATTCACTTTGCCAACAATCTGTTTAATTTGGTTGAAAGCTATATGTTCCAAATTTTCCGCACCGAGCAGGCCAATCTGATCTGCATGCTGGCAGAGATTGCGATTTTTGCGCTGGGCATTTTGTTTTCACTTGGTTACGTTCTGTCCGCCAAGAAGAAAAAAGCCGCCCCGAGGACACTTGGTGTTTTCGGAAAAACACAAGCTGTTGAAGTGGGACGTTCAGTTGACGGAGCCGGTGCGCTCAAGGCGTTTTTCTGCCCGGCTATGATCATTTATCTTGTCATCGCCGTTTTGAATATGCTGTACGTGCTTGGCGCACAATATCTGATGTCATGATGGAAAGGGATGTTTTTTGGATGAAAGGAGGCACTTGCGCTTGCCGAAAGGGCGGCAGAGCGTGGGGAAGTGCCGGTGGGTGCGGTTGTTGTCCGTGGCGGGGAATGCATTGCCGCCGCCTTTAACGATCGGGAAAACGGACGGGATGCCACAGCCCACGCTGAGCTTCTGGCTATACAAAAAGCGTGTAAGGCGCTTGGACGCTGGCGTCTTGAAGATTGCGAGCTATACGTAACGCTTGAGCCTTGCCCGATGTGTGCCGGCGCAATCATTAATG
This sequence comes from Clostridia bacterium, assembly GCA_017621015.1. Taxonomy (GTDB): domain Bacteria; phylum Bacillota; class Clostridia; order Oscillospirales; family CAG-272; genus RGIG8775. The sequence goes on from JAGAUC010000191.1 coordinate 15,813, forward strand.
CCCGCATTCCGCGCGTGGTTTATGGAGCAAAGGATGCTTGCGGCGGCGCCTTTGAAAGCGTTTTGAATCTCAGAGCCTATCCGCTTTGCTCAAAGCCAAAGGTGGAGAGCGGCGTGATGGCCGGCGAGTGTGCCTCGCTTTTGAGCACCTTTTTTGAGGCAAAAAGAAAAAATCGAAAAAAAATTTAAAAAGGTCTTGCTTTTTTTCTGCCGTTGTGGTATAATAGCAAAGTCGACGGCAGATGGAGGCATAGCTCAGCTGGTTAGAGCGCTACGTTGACATCGTAGAGGTCATTGGTTCGATCCCAACTGTCTCCACCAATAAA
>JAGAUC010000192.1 GCA_017621015.1 Clostridia bacterium
AACGCCGGTGATGACGTTAAAGACCGTGGTCTTACCCGCGCCGTTGGGGCCGATGAGCGAGACGATCTCGCCCTCATTTACGTGCATGGAGAGGTTGTTGACGGCGACCACGCCGCCAAACTGCATCGTAACGTTTTCAACCGTCAGTACGTTCTTCATTGATGGCTCTCTCCTTCACTTTGTTTTTCTTGTGGAAAGCTTTTTTTAACTTCTCGCTTTTCTGTGCAAAAATTTGGATCAAACGAATTAAAATCGCTTTGCATAATCGCCATAGAAACGATATTCAATCCGAAGATTGAAAAAAGAAGCAACACGATTCCGTTGGTTGTTGAAGCAAAATTATATTCACCAAATTTCTGCTTCGCTCTTTCTCCTTTTGTATACCACCAATACAGTGCATAAAAAGGAACAAAAACCAAACACAACATTTCACCGATACATCTCGGGTTTTCCTTTTGTAACAAACGATTGTTTTTCACAAGCGAATACATCCAATACACGCCATATATTCCAAGTGTTATGATCGACAAAAGTATGCTTATACCGATGCTTCTTTTTTTGATTTGAAGCGCCAAGCTCTGCTTTTCTCTTTTTTCTGTCTTTTTGTCACGAAACAGCCCTGCCACCCATTTTCTGGGATTCTTAAGAACATCAACGATGCCTATGACGCTGAATTCTCTCGTGCCCATGATGCCGTTGCGGAAGAACAGCACAAAGATCATAATGATGACCGAGAACACGACCAGGCGGAAGCCGTTGCGGAACAGCGGAAGCTCAAGCCCCAAAAAGCTGCCCGAGTCAAGACCTCTGAGCCACCACTCCGAGCTGGCAACGAACAGAAGGCTTGCCAGCACCGAGCCCGTGATCGAGCCAATGCCGCCGATGACCACAATGAGAAGGATCTCATAGGTCATAGCCGAGGTAAAGGGAGCGGCCGAGACCGAGCCCTGATAGATGGCAAAGAGTGCGCCGCCTACGCCCGCAAAGAAGGAGCTCAGAACAAAGCTCACCATTTTGTGCTTGGCGAGACCGATACCCATAGCCTCTGCCGCGATCTCGTCGTCACGAATGGCCTTAAAGGCGCGACCGTAGGTCGAGCGGATGACCAGCACGATAATGAGAATACAGACCAGCGCAAACAGGAAATACGGCGTGACAAGCGAAAGCTTTTCAAGGGGTGTGCCCTGGAGCACCGTACGGAAGGTCTTAAGACGGCTTAAGGGGAAGGAGCCGTTGGTCAGCGGACCCAGCTTATCCCACTGAATGATGGTTCGGATGATCTCCGCAAAGCCCAGCGTGGCAATGGCAAGATAGTCGCTCTTAAGCTTAAGAACCGGCAGACCGATCAGCACCGCGAAGAACGCGGCAACAAGGCCTCCCAAAAGGATGGCGACCAAAAGCGGAAGCTCCATCGACAAAATGGGCTTGCCCGAGAACTGGTACACCATCTCGCGCATCTCGGTCGGAATGATAAAGAGCGAGCAGGTGTACGCGCCAAGCAGCATAAAGCCGGCCTGACCGAGCGAAAAAAGACCCGTAAAGCCGTTGAGCAGGTTCATCGAGACCGCCACGATGGCGTAAACGCAGACCTTCTGAAGCACCTTGACGATCATATCGTAGGAGTTGGAGGTCAGATCGATGAACACCACAGCGGCGCAAAGCGCCAGAAGGGCGATAAGGTTGAGGACGGTGCCCAGTTTTTTTGTTTTCTTTTCCATAACTGTCACCTCACACCTTGTCGATATTCTTCTCACCGAAGATGCCCGTGGGTCTGACACACAGGATCACGATCAGAAGCAGGAAGGTAAAGGCGTCCGAGAAAATGGTAAGTCCCGTAGCCTTGACCAGGTTTTCGCAAATACCGATGATAAAGCCGCCCACCACGGCACCCGGAATCGAGCCGATGCCGCCAACGACCGCCGCCACGAAGGCGCGCAGACCCGGAAGTGCGCCCGAGGTCGGCGTGACCGAGGGATAGCTTGAGAAATAAAGCACCGAGCCGACCGCCGCCAACAGCGAGCCGATCACAAAGGTCATGCTGATGACGTTGTTGATCTTGATGCCCATCAGCTGAGAGGTCTCAAAGTCCTTGGAGACCGCACGCATGGCCATACCCACCTTGGTGTACTTGATCAGGCAGACCAGACCCACAAGCAAGGCCACCGTCAGAATGGGCGTGATCAGCGTAACACGCTTGGTCGTCGCACCAAAAATGACAATGCTCTCCGCCAAAAGGTTGATGGTAGGGTAGATCCTGGGAAGGCCGCCCGTTATGTAAAGCGCAAGATTCTGCAAAAGGTAGGACACGCCGATCGCCGAGATCATTGACGACATTCTGGGCGCCTGTCTTAAGGGCTTGTACGCCACGCGCTCGATGGTAAAGCCCACGAGCGTGGTGAGCAACAGCACAAGCGGGATCGAGACGTAAAACGGCAAGCTGGCCGAGGCATACACCATGATAAGTCCCGCCACCATAAAGACGTCACCGTGCGCGAAGTTGATCAGGCGCAAAATGCCGTAGACCATCGTATATCCTATGGCGATAAGTGCATACTGACCGCCTGCCGTAAGTCCGGCAAGAATATATTCCATACGTTAAAAATTCCTTTCCGAGTTGAATTTCACAGTCTGCTTTCGGGCTGTCGGTAAGCCGTCAATGCCGTTTTGGCGGCTTACCGATAGTCCGACAAAAGAGCACAAGGGGCTCAGCACCCAAAAAGGGTGCTGAGCCATCATTGCCAAAGCAAGCGGCAATTAGCCGATGCCCTGCTCCTTAACGAAGTCCCAAAGACCCGTCGTAGTATTGGCGGTCTTGATGTAAGCTACGCTTCTGTCTGCGTCGCCGTTGACCTGCTCGAACTTGATCTCGCCGGTTACGCCGTTGTATACCGTGTCCCAAAGAGCTTCCTTGATCTTTGCGGGATCGGTGGAATCTGCCTTCTTGATGGCCTCAAGAACGGTGAAGTAAGCGTCGTAGCCCATCGCGGTAACTGCGGCAACGATGTCGTTTCCGCCGTTGTTGGTCAGGTGCTGCTCATTGCCCTCGGCGTTGAGCCAAGCCTTAAAGCCGTTATCGAAGTCAGCGTTACCGCCCTCCTGGTAGAAGGTAGTAACCTCGACCTTAAGATTCGTTCCCTTAACCGCGTCAAGAATCACGTTGCTGTCCCAGGTGTCGCCTGCCATCAAAGGAATGGTCACGCCCTTAGCGGCGGCCTCCTTGATGATCAGCTGTGCATAGCTGATGGATGTAGGTGCGAAGATAACGCCCGCATTGGCAGCGGTTGCGTTTGCAATGTACGCGCTGAAGTCTGCCGTATCCTTGGGGAACTGCGCGTCAACTACGGTGCCGCCCAGAGCCTCAAACGCGGTCTTAAAGCTGCTTGCCAGACCAAGGTCATAAGCATTGCCGACCTCGGCAAGCGTGTAAGCCACGGTCACGCCCTGATCAAAGGCTCTCTTGGCAAGAACTGCACCCTGGAAATCGTCCAGGAAGCAAATGCGGAAGTAGTGCTTGTTGCCGGCCGTTACCTGAGTGTTGGTACAGGTTACGCCGATCGCGGGAACGCCTGCCTCCTCAAACGTGGGAGATGCAGCGATCGAAACCGAGGAGCCGTAGGAGCCGAGAACCGCGGCTACGCCCTTGCTCACAAGCTCTGCCGCTGTGGTAACGCCCTTGGCGTCATCCGACTGGTTGTCAACGACCTCAAGCTTGATCTTGTAGGTCTCGCCGCCAACCGTGATCTCGTCTACGACCGAGTTTGCATAGAGAATACCGAGAGTTTCCTGCTTGCCACCTGCGCCGTTGGATCCGGATGCAGGCTCAAACACGCCGATCTCAATGACCTTTTCGTCATCCTTGGGGCCACCGCACGCTACCA